>NZ_JBHVDM010000001.1:0-252407 GCF_042802775.1 Nocardia sp. NPDC057455
CCTCACCCCGAGGACGCCGGTGCTGATCACCAGTGGCTTGAACGACGACACCGTTCCCTATGGTCAAGCGCGCCGGCTCGCCGAAGACTGGTGCGCGAAAGGCGCCACGGTCACCTTCCGTACCAACGATCTGCCGCCGATCCTTCCCGGTGCCACCATCCCGAACCATTTCGGTCCGGAGATGATCGACGGATTCGGCCCCGACAACGCGATCACCTATCTCCTCGACCGCCTCGCCGACAAACCTGTTTCCGGCTGCACCATCGACTGATCCCCTACGCAGGGACCCGAGCGGCCCCGTCTCCGACAACTGTCGGAGACGGGGCCTCTCGCTTTCCGGGATCATGAACCGTCATGCGACGCCGACTATTTCGTACGGCTGACGCCCCTCGCGCAGGGGTTCGCTGCGGACTGTTCGGCCCTGGCCCCTTCGGTCTGTCCGACGTCGTCCCGCCCGCGACGGCGCCGGTGCGCAGCGCCCACATTGCCCCGGCAATCTGACGAGAATGCCAATCTCTCTCAGTGAGAAGGGTGCTTGCGTCTGACGGTCGGCAAATTTACACTTGGCAGGACTCCGACACCTCGATCTTCGGCTGAATCACAACGCACCACCGAGGACGATGAAGTTCCCGCGAGAGGCGAACCCCTGTGACCACGAGCGCGGCCAGCGACGTCTACTACGACCCGTACGATGTCGATCTCAACGCCGATCCCTATCCGATGTTCAAGCGGCTCCGCGAGGACATGCCGCTGTACTACAACGAGAAACACGACTTCTACGCGGTCAGCCGCCACGCGGATGTCAACGCGGCGTTGCTGGACACGGGTACCTACAGCTCCGCGCGCGGTGCGATCATCGAGCTGATCAAGGCGAACATCGAGATCCCTTCCGGTGTGCTGATCTTCGAGGATCCGCCGATCCACGACATCCATCGCGGCCTGCTGTCGCGCATGTTCACCCCGCGCAAGATCCGCGCGCTCGAGGACAAGATTCGCGAATTCTGCGCGCGCAGCCTCGATCCGCACGTCGGCACCGGACGGCTGGACTTCATCGCCGACATCGGCGCGCAGATGCCGATGCGCACCATCGGCATGCTGCTCGGCATTCCGGAGGATGACCAGGAGGCCATCCGGGACTTCGCGAACGAACAGATGCGCACCGAGGAGGGCAAGCCGATGAAGGCCGCCTCCGAGGGCATGGTCAGTGGCGACATCTTCGCCGCCTACATCGACTGGCGAGCCGAGCATCCCTCCGACGACATCATGACCGAGTTGCTCAACGTCGAGTTCGAGGACCACACCGGCACCGTGCGCAAGCTGAGTCGCGAAGAATTGCTGACCTACGTCAACGTGGTCTCCGGCGCGGGCAACGAGACCACGACCCGGCTGATCGGCTGGGCGGGCAAGGTTCTCGCCGAGCATCCGGACCAGCGCCGCGAACTCGTGGCGAACCCGCGATTGATTCCGAACGCCGTCGAAGAGCTGCTGCGGTTCGAACCGCCCGCCCCGCACGTGGCGCGGTACGTGACCCGCGATGTCGAGGTGCACGGCCGGACCGTGCCGGAGGGCAGTGCCATGATGATGCTCATCGGCGCGGCCAACCGCGACCATCGGCAGTTCCCGCCGGACGGTGACATTTTCGACATCCACCGCGACACCCGCCAGCACCTCTCGTTCAGTGTGGGCACGCACTACTGCCTCGGATCGGCGCTGGCTCGCCTGGAGGGACGGATCGCGCTCGAGGAGATCCTCGCACGGTTCCCCGAGTGGGAGGTGGACCTGGCGAACGCGAAGCTGTCACCGACCTCGACCGTCCGCGGCTGGGAGACGCTGCCCGCGTTCACCTCGTGACCCGCTTCCGGTATCGCGCGCGGCGGATGCCGGTTGCCGGTGCGCCCACAGCGATGCCGCGCCGGTGACGGACGGGAGCCCCGGGCCGGGCCCGTGGATCGGCGAGCGGCCTACGGCTGCCTCGCCCTGGGGTTTCGCTCCGGCGGTACGGGTTCCGAGGTGCAGACGGCCCAGCGCGCCCACTGCCATCGTCAGCCGGGGCCGTGCGCAAGCCGCGCGCGACACCGCTGCTGGAAGTCGTTGCCCTTGACGGTCGTCCACCATCGGCCGACGCTACAACCGGCCGATCGGGTGAAGAATCTGATCATCGCCGTGATGGCGGGTGCTTGCGACCAGGATGGGGGCTACACCGAGTCGACCAGACAATCATCACCGCTGGTCGTCGGCTCTCGGCGATCACTCGGATTGCACCGGCGGTCGCGCGACGACGGGATGACCTCCTATGACGCCGTCGGCCTCCAGCGCGCGAATCTCTCTCTCGCTCAGACCGAGAGCGGTGAGCAGTGCGGTGTTGTGCTGGCCGAGCAGGGGGGCGTGCTCGCGGTGGAAACGCCGCGGACCGGCCGAGAAGCGGACGGGCACCGTACTGTGCCTGGCTGTTTCGGTGACGGGGTGGGCGACCGCCTCGAAAAAATCACGGTATTGCAGTTGTGGCAGTTCGAACTGCCGATGCGGTTGCATGACCTTCGCGACCGGGACACCGGCGTCCCAGAGGACGCGGACGATCTCGTCGCTGTCGCGCTGCGCACACCATTCGGCGAGCCGCTCGTCGATCAAATCGTGTCTGCGCCTGCGCCCCGGCTCGGACGAGAGTTCCGGATCCAAAGCCCAGAACGGGGTGCCGAGCGCTTCGCGTAACCGCCGCCACTGCGCGTCGGTGGCGACCGCGATCGCCACCCAGCAATCCTCTCTGCCGAATTCGTCCACACCCGCCGCGCGATAGAGGTTCTGCGGCGCGGCGACGGGCCCGCGATTGCCGTCGCGCTCGAGCAGCGCACCGTAGGCGGAGTACTCGATCACCTGCTCGGCGGCCACGTTGAGCGCCGCCTCCACCATCGCGGCCTCGACCAGCACCCCCTGCCCGGTGCGCCGGCGGTGTTCCAAGGCCAGCAGCAGAGCGTTGAGCGCGTGCACGCCCGCGTTCGGATCGCCGATCGAATAGGGCTCCACCGGGTTCTGGTCCGGGTGGCCGGTCAGCCAGGTCAAGCCAGAAGTGTCCTCGATTACGTAGGCGAAGGCGGGATTGTCGCGCCACGGGCCGTCCAGGCCGAATCCGGGCATCCGGACCATGATCGCGTCCGGGCGCATTGTCCGCACGGATGGGTAGTCCAGGCCGATCTGGTCCAGCACCCGAGGCGTGTAGTTCTCGACGATCACGTCGCACGTGGCGGCCAGGCGCTTGAGCAGGTCCTGCCCGCGCTCGGAGCGGAAGTCCAGCGTAAGGCTCTTCTTGTTGGTGTTCAGCCCGGAGAAAATCGGGGACTTCTCCCACCACTGCTCTTCGGTCGGCGGCACGCCCGCGATGAGGCGGGTGCCGTCGGGTCGTCCGGCCGACTCCACATGGATGACCTCCGCACCGAGCATGGCGAGGAAGTGGGTGCACGAAGGGCCGGCCCAGAATGTCGTGAGATCCAGGACGCGTAGTTCGCGCAACGGCAACGGATCCGGCGCGGTGACACCCGCGGTGCCCGCGCGCTCGCGGCGCCGGGCTCGATACTCCTCGGTGTGCTCCCCGAGCCGGGGAGCGGGTTGCGGGTCGCGCAGCAGCGCCGGCCGGGTGCGGTACGGCGGGCCGGGCTGGACGAAGCCGTCCCGGGGGTTGACCGTGAAGAATTTGCGGGCCACATGATGATCCATGGTGGTCGCGTCGGCCCCGTTGACCACGGGACCGTTGGGGATGCGGAAGGCCGTCGCCAGATCGCGGATCACCTCCGCGGGCTGCTCGGCCATCCAGGCGGAGATCTCCGGCGCCTTCTCGTTGGCTCGCTGGGTGATTCCGGGGGTGAGGTCCTCCTCGATCCATTCCGGATGGCCCACCATCGCGCACAGGTCGAACCACTGCTGCGCGGTGCCGCAGCCCACCGCCACCAAGCCGTCGGCGGCGGTGGCGACGCCGGGCACGCTGAGCCGTCGTTCCGTGCGGAACGGACGGCCGAGCGCGTCGAAGAACGAGACCGGGAAATAGGTGAGCCCGAGGATCTGGGTTTCCAGCACGGACAGGTCGACCAGCTCGCCCGCACCGGTTCCGAGCGTGCGCAGCCGCGAGGTCATGGTGGCCGCGGCGGCGTAGGCGCCGGCGAACCACTCGCCGATCCGGCCGCCCACGTGCACCGGAGCGCGGTCCGGTGCGCCCCGGCCGAGTCCGACGATGCCGCCGGACCACGCCTGCAGGGTGAACTCGGTGGCCGGGCGATCGTGCCACGGCCCGTCGAGTCCGAAGGGGGTGATCGCGGTGATCACCAGGTGCCGGTGCGCCCGCCGCAGCGCGGCGGCGGTGAACCGGGGATGCTCGGTGAGTCCCGGCCCAGGGGACCACACCACCATGTCGGCCGAGGCCAGCAGGCCGTCGACGAGTTCCAGGTCGGCGGGCGCGCCGGGGTCGGCGACGACACTCTTCTTCGAAGAGGCCAGGAAGGCGAACAGCGCGCCGTCGGTGCCGGGGTCGATCCCGGCTCGCGAGGCCGACCAGCGCCGGAGCGGGTTCCCCTCCGGCGCTTCGACTCCGATCACCTCCGCGCCGCCGTCGGCCAGTAGTTTGGTGCAATACGCACCGGCGATCCCGGAGGAGAGGTCGACCACCACGCAACCGCGCAACGGCGGCTCGACGGGGCGTTCGGCGCTGCTTGCGGATTCCTTCGATGCCATGACCCTCACCGTTCCGATCCCCGGCCCGCGGCGGACTAGACCTGCTTCTCGCGACCCGACTTGCTGAGCCGGAACTCCGGCGGGAACTGCGCGTCGTTGTCCTTGACCGAGTTGTTCAGCCCGCCCTCGAAGGCGTTGTCCAGCATGAGTTCGTCGTCGTCGGCGTGGATGTGGCCGCCCATCGACTCGAAGAACCCGCTCAGCAGGCTGCCCATGTACTCACCCTGGTGCTGCTTCATCACCTCGAAGAAGACCTTCTGCATGAAGACCGTGTCGGTGGGCCGGTTGCGCGCACAGGCCCGCGCGTACTTCTCGGTCTCGGCTTCCAGATCCGCCCTGGATACGACCTTGTTCAGGAAGTTGCACTCGTACATCTCCCGCGCCGTGAACGCCCGGCCGGTGAAAACCATCTCTTGGAACCGGCGCAACCCCATGGTCTGCGCCCACGTCCACATCCGGGGCCCCCAGCCGTAGTACCGGAACGACGGATGACCGAAGAGGGCGTCCTCGGAGGAGATCACCAGATCGGCGTCGGCGGCCTGATAGAAATGCCAGCCGTAGCAGTAGCCCTTCACCTCCAGGATGCTGATCTTCTTGAACTCCTGGAGACTGCGGCACCCGGCTTGGGCATTGGCGTACCACTGGCTGATCGTGGCGCCGTGCCGGAAGGACTCCTTGGGCGGATACCGCACCTCGTCCTCGCCGATCTTGTACTCGCTCAACCGCGGGCCCTGGGTCGGCGCGTTCTGTACCGCCATGAACTCGGGCAGGTCGGCTCCGGTGCCGAGATCGTCGCCCGCGCCACGGACGACGAGCACCTTCACCTCGTCGTCGACGTTCGCGCGGTGCAAGAGGTCGGCGTAGCGCAGGCGCGCGGCGATGGTGGGCGCGTTGAGATGATCGGGCCGGTCGAACGTGATGGTCGCGATCCGGGTCTCGGGGTCCTTCTCGTAGCGGATGATCTCCTCCGCCGAGGGCTGCTCGGGACCGGGCATGGGCGGGCTCCTTTGCCGAAGTTGACGTATCCGAAACCTTTTGCCGGACACGATTGTTCGATGCTCCGGCGTAGTTCCGGAGCGCCGATCCCTAGTGCTCCCAGTGCGGGGCGGCGGTGAGCACCTCGGCGCCGTCCTCGGTGATCAGCACCGCGTCGCGCCCGAACACAGCGCCGACACCCGATTCCCACACATAGGCGGTGACAGCGAGCACCATGCCCGGTTCCAGGCGCTCGGCCTCGGCGCTGGCCCGCAGCTGGGAGGTAACCACCGGCGGGTCGAAACCCATGCCGAGTCCACGCGCGACCGGCATCGGCGGCAGCGGTTCGCCCGCGATCTCGTAGGCGGCGAGCAGATCCGAGCCGGCCGATCCGGGGCGGCACGCCTCGATCAGCCGCGCCCACAACCCGTCCCACCGCCGGTACAGTTTCCGGACGCCGTCGTCGCCTTCTCCGCCGACCGGCCAGGTACGGCCCACCTCGCCGATATAGCCCTCACCGAGGACACCGGAGGAGAAGGCCACCAGATCGCCCGGTCGCACGCGCCGGTCCGCGCCCGCGCGCCGCCACGGGTGCTCTCGCGAGGTCACCCAGGCCGAATCCTGCGACGCCGGCGTGCTGACGCCGCCCGCCGTCATCGCTTCCAGCAGCGCACCGATCAACGCCTGTTCGGTGACCTCCGGCGCCAGCCGGGCCACCGCCGCGGACAGACCGGTCTCGGCGATCCGGAGCGTCCCGCGCAGAACCTCCACCTCGTGGGCGGTCTTTATCCGGCGCGCGGCGCGCATCGCCAGCTCACCGTCCACCAGTTCGGCGTCGGGGAAGGCGGTCGGCAGTAGCTTCGCGAAGGTGGGGGACAGTGCGTCGGTGCCGACCCGCCGCGCGGTGGCGGCTCCCTCGATGCCGCGCAGCACCGCGATGGTGTTCACCGGGTTCCACGCGATGCCGTACAGGTGATCGTGCGGGATGTCGTCGGGCACGCCTTCGTCCCAGGTGCTCAGCAGATGCACCGCGCGCGTCTGCCGCACCACCGTCGCGACCGGACCGAACGGGCGGGTGCCCGCGACCCACAGTTGCGGTGTGCCCGACACGTAGCGGGCATTGGCCTGGCGTCCGAGAACGAGGACGTCCAGTTCATGGGCTTCCATTTGTGCCAGGGCACGATCGCGCCGCCCATATCGCAGGGCGCGATCGTCCGGCACGATCTCAGTGGCCATACGGGGCATAGGGATAGTCGGTGAGGGCGGTCCAGCCCTCCTCGGTGATCACGATGATTTCCTCGCTTCGGTAACCGCCGGTGCCGTCTTCCCAGACGACCGGCTCCAGAACCAGCACCATGTTGGGTTCGAACACGAAGTTCTCGTCGAACTCGTCGCCGAGATCGGTGCCGATCATCGGCATCTCGGCGGCGCTCACGCCGATTCCGTGTCCCAGGTAGAAATGCGGCAGCCAGGGCTTGGCGCCGCCGTTGGCGGCGATCGCCGCCCGGGCGAGATCGGCCGCGGTGGCGCCGGCGCGGGTCACGTCCAGCACCGCGGTGAGGATCTCGCGCCAGCGCTCGAACTGCCGCTGCTGGCGTGCGTCGGGCTCGGTGCCCACCGTCCAGGTGCGGCCGAAGTCGGAGCAGTAGCCGCCGTAGGTGATGCTGACATCGGTCCAGAGCACGTCACCCGCGGCCAGTTCCCGCTCGGTGGTCAGCAGCGGGAGGGCGAGGTCGCCGTGCGTGGTCCAGACGCCGTCGGCCTTGGTCTCCGGCATCACCTGCCAGATGGCGTCGAGCATGGTGGCGGTGGCGCCCAGCTCGAAGGCCCGGCGCACGAAGCTCGCCGACAGGTCGATCTGCCTGCGCCCCGGCGCCAATGCCGCCTGGACGTCGATCATGGCCTGCTCGGTGATCCGGCATGCGGTGCGGATGCAGGCGATCTCGTCGGGCGTCTTGATCAGTTTCGCGGCGCCGATCACGGCAGCGGCGTCCGATGGCGGGCCGCCGGGGAACAGCGCGGACCGCGCGCGCAGCATGGCGCCGGTGCACTCGTCCACCGCGATGGTCGCCCCGTCCGGGACGAGGTCGGCGATCAACCGCGCGAAAGCCGCTACGCCTTCGTCGAATTCGAGGTAGACGGGCCCGTGCAGGTGATCGGCCGGAAGATCCGACTCCGCCGATGCTCCCTCCCGGAAAGGCAGGAACAGGTGCGGCCACGGATCGCCCGCCACGACCACGGCGACGGGCCGCTCGACGTGGGCGAGACCGGCGTCGCCGAGCGGCCAGTTGGCCCCGGTCGAATACACGACGTTGCTGTTGTTCAGCAGGATCAGGGCGTCCACGCCCTGCTCGGCCATGGCGGATCGCAGTCGCGCTCCGGTATCGCGCCGCATGCGGGCGCGATCCGGTACCTCGGGGATCTCGACCGACGAGGTGGCCGCGACGGGGAATGTCGTCATGACAGACCCAGGAATTCCGCCACGTTGCCGCTGACGATCCGGGCGGCGTCCTCCGCGCCCACCGCCTGCACCACGGCTTCCAGGGACTTCTCCGAATAACCGAAGGTGCTCTCGTTGTGCGGGTAGTCCGACGACCACATGACCCGGTCGCGGCCGATGTGGTCGATCAGCGACAGGCCGAGCGGGTCCACCATGAACGACGCGCGCATGTGGTTTTCCCAGTAGTAGCGCACGTCGTGCTCGACCGGGCGATCGAGCATGTGCTGGAAGGAGGCCAGCATGTGCTCGGCGTCCTGGATCGCCGAGGGCACCCAGTTCACCCCGCCCTCGAACCAGCCGATGCTGAGGCCGGGATGCCGGTCGATGATGCCACTGAAGATGTACTTGGAGAACAGCTCACGGAACGGGGCGACATTGTGCATCATGCCGACGGCGACACTGTTCACCTCGCAGGGACTCGACAGCGGCGACTCGCCGATGTGGTGGGAGACCGGAACACCGGACTCCTCGATGGCGTCCCACACCGGGATCATCGCGGTGCTCGCGTAGTCGATGACCTTGCCATCGTCGTCCTTGCCCGCCGACAACGGCAGCAGGAAAGTCTTGAGTCCCAGCGACTTCAATTCCGCGAGGGTACGGCGCGCGCCCTCGGCGTCCCACCAGTTGATCAGCCCGACGCCGTAGAAGGTGCCGCCGGACTGCTCCTGCAATTCCGCGATGTAGGCGTTGTACACCCGGAAGGAGAGCTCGCGAATCTCTTTGTCCGGGTAGAACAGCAGCGCGAGCAGGGCATTCGGGAACGCGAGTTCCTTGGCGATGCCGTCGGCGCGCAGGTCCGCGATGCGCGCTTCCAGGTTGGCGCTGCCGGATCCGTCCAGCGGGTCGTACTGCATCAACACGTGGCTGAAGTCGCCGGGGAGGAACGATTTGCCCTTGCGGCCCAGCTGGTAGGCGCCGTCCTCGTACCACACCCGGGGGGCCCGATCCTTGAGCGATTCCGGGAATCGCTCGTAGAAGATGTCGTGGGCCAGCGAGATGTGGTTGTCCGCCGAGAACACCTCGGTGCCCTGCGGCAGGCCCACCGACCCCTCGGCTTGGCCGCGGCGGTCTTTCGGCGGTCCGAAGCCGCCGGGCGGGTACAACGAGGCACTGCTGGTCGGAACCGACATCTTGACCCTCCCATGGATCTATTCGCTGCACGCAACCGCGGTCACGTCGGGGTGGCGAACGCGGACTTCGGCGGGTGTCGTGGACCGCGGCCGCGATCCGCTCGGCTTCGGTGGCCGGGCCGGCGACAACCCGCGCGACGGCGATCCGCCTCGGATCGCTGCGGCTACATCGTGGGAATGACGTTATCACAATACGAGAGTGATACCTACAAAATTGTTCCCCAGTAGTCGATATAAGTGCCCTTCAACAGCGAGAATGAGATTTTCATCTGATACCTCTGCAAAGCAGAGGCCAGCGAAAGGTGTCGCCAGAAGACGGGTTCGCCACTCTTCGGCGGCGAACCCCAGCGCCGCGGCGAGAGGGAGGTCTCCGGGGAGATCGAGGTGGTCCTCATGAGACCCTTGTCACATCGCCGAAACCAACCTACTGTGTGTTCACTAGGTTTGATCGAACAGGGATTCCCGTGACCACTCCTCGTCCATATGCCTCCCTGCTGGCCAAAGGTGAAGACCGCAGGCAGCGCATCCTTGCCGTCGCCCAGCGACTGCTCACCCGAAATGGTTGGCGCAGTACGACTTTGGCTCAGATCGCCCGCGAAGCGGGCGTGAGCCCGGCCGGACTGTTGCACCATTTCCAATCCAAGGAGCAACTCTTGCACGCCGTGCTCGACGCCCGCGACGTCGACGACGCTCGCGAAGCCGACGTGACCGGAGATCTGTTCCTGGAGATCCGCAAGGTCGCCGATCGCATCCAGCGTTCCCCGGAACTGGTCGGCACCTTCGTAGTCCTGCTGGTGGAGAACCTGCTGCCCGAGGCTCCACTGCACGAGCGCCTGCTCGACCGTTGGAAGGTGGCCGTCGGCATCGTCGCCGACGTCATCCGTCGCAACCAGGAGATCGGACGGTACCGGCCCGATTTCGATCCTGACATCCGGGCTGTGGAAATCGTCGCTTTCATCAATGGAATGGAGATCTCATGGATGCTCGACCACTCGATCCCGCTGACCGAGGTGTTCCACGAGTACACCAGGTCACTGGCCCGCGACTTCGCTCCGGATGGGGAACGATGAGATACCGCCTCGATGTCGTCGCGACCAGTGTCGTGGATGTCGTCGAGCATGCGGGCGGATGGCTGTTCGACCGTTCGGTCGCCGGCTGGGACGTGACGGTGCTCGTGGCCGATCTCTCGGACACTCGGCCGCTGCGCATCCTGGGGGCGGAGGTACTGGAGCTCGAGCACGTGCTCGCCTCGCGGGGGCAGGGGCGTCAGCCGCATGCGCTGGCGGTGGCCGCCGACGTGTGTGAGTGCGATCGTCGGGCGCGCCGGGGTTTGTCGAAGGCGTTGAACGACGGGGGTGTTCAGGTGGTGGTCTGGGGTGAGGGCTGGCCGTCGCCGCCGGAGCACCGGGTCGATCCGGTGCTGCACCGGCTCAGTGTGGCCGCGCAAGCGTTCAAGGCCCAGGCGCTGACCGCGGCGGCGGTTCCGGCCACCTCGGTCGGCGCCACCGAAGTCTTCCGCTGCGGGCTGTCGTCCTTCCCTCCGGTAGGTGCCGACCTCAGTCCCGTCGGCTGACCCGGTCTCGTCTCGAACCGTCTGGCTCGGCTGATTCCAAGCCGTGGCGCAGCCCGTTCTTCGCGCCGCGCCGCCCGGTGACCGTAAGCAACCCAGTCGATCGGCTGCGCATAGTCGCCTTCTCTCGGTAGGCGCATCAGGGGAAGGGTCGGCTGCGTCTCCAGCGGGCATGTTCGACCACTTGTATCCTTCCGCGTATTGAATTCTCATTTGAGATATGTCACCGTATGCACATGTGAGAATGGCATTTTCCACCACGGAGAGGGTGATTGATGCGACCGTTGGTCGATGCGGCGCGGCGGCGTCACCGTCCGCTGCCGGAACGCGAGGCGCGCGGCAGGATCGCGCGCGCGGCGGCGGGGCCGATGCAGGCAATCGGAGGGCTGTTCGCGATGTCGGCGGACGCGGTGCGGTTCCTGTTCCGCAGACCGTTTCAGACCAGGGAGTTTCTCGAGCAGTCCTGGTTCATCGTGCGGGTCTCGCTGGTGCCCACGCTGCTCGTGGCGATCCCGTTCACGGTGCTGGTGAGCTTCACCCTCAACATCCTGCTGCGTGAACTCGGCGCCGCGGATCTCAGTGGCGCGGGTGCCGCGTTCGGCGCGGTGACCCAGGTGGGTCCGATGGTCACCGTCCTGATCGTCGCCGGATCCGGCGCGACGGCGATGTGCGCAGACCTCGGCTCGCGCACCATCCGCGAGGAGATCGCGGCGATGCAGGTGCTGGGCATCGATCCGGTACAGCGACTCGTGACGCCACGGATGCTGGCCTCCGGTCTGGTGGCGTTCCTGTTGAACAACCTGGTGTGCATCATCGGCGTGCTCGGTGGCTACGTGTTCTCCGTCTACGTCCAAGACGTGAATCCGGGCGCTTTCGCCGCCGGGATCACCCTGCTCACCGGGATCGACGAGGTGATCATCTCCTCGGTCAAGGCACTGCTGTTCGGTCTCGTGGCCGGTCTCGTCGCCTGCTACCGGGGGTTGATCGTGACCGGCGGGGCCAAGGCAGTCGGCAACGCGGTCAACGAGACCGTCGTCTACGCCTTCATGTCCCTGTTCGTGATCAATGTCGTCGTCACGGCGATCGGCATCCAGATGACCGTGCGATGAAGGAGCGGCGCTCGTGACTCTGATCGCGCGCTATCCCAAGGCGATCCGGCGCATCCGGCGGCCGTACCAGGCGCTGGGCCGGATCGGCGACCACGCCATCTTCTATGTGAAGGCGCTGGTGTACGCGCCGTTCGGCGCCTGGCACTACCGCCGCGAGACCGTCCGGCTCATCGCCGAGATCAGCATGGGCTCCGGGGCGCTGGCGGTGTTCGGCGGAACGGTGGTGATCGTCGGATTCCTGACCTTGGCCACCGGCGGCACCCTCGCCGTCCAGGGCTACAGCTCGCTGGGCAATATCGGCATCGAGGCGCTGACCGGCTTCCTGTCGGCGTTCATCAACGTCCGCATCTCGGCGCCGGTGGTCGCGGGCATCGGACTCGCGGCGACCTTCGGCGCCGGGGCCACCGCGCAGCTGGGAGCGATGCGGATCAACGAGGAGATCGATGCGCTCGAGTCGCTGGCGATCCAACCCATCCCGTACCTGGTCGGCACCAGGATCGTCGCGGGCATGATCGCGATAGTCCCGCTCTACGCCCTCGCGGTCATCGCCTCGTTCATCGCGAGCAGGCTGACCACCGTCGTGCTGCTCGGCCAGTCCGCCGGGTTGTACGACCACTACTTCGGAACCTTCCTGAACCCCATCGACCTGGTGTGGTCGTTCCTGCAAGCGATCCTGATGGCGCTGACGATCCTGTTGATCCACACCTACTTCGGCTATTTCGCCAGCGGCGGCCCGTCGGGTGTGGGCATCGCGGTGGGCAACGCCGTGCGGACGTCGCTGATCGGGGTCGTGTCGGTGACGCTGCTGGTTTCCCTGGCGGTCTACGGCGCCAATGGGAACTTCGATCTGTCCGGTTGAGAGGTGCCGATGTTGTCGACGATGAAGTCGCTCGCTCGGGCGTCGCGCGGTCTGGCTCGCCCCGCGGCCGGGGCGGCCTCGATCGCCGTGGGAATCGCGGTGATCGGCCTGAGTGTGACCATGTTCAACGGTGGATTCACCGACACCGTGCCGGTGACCGTGCTGTCGCCGCGCGCCGGGCTGGTGATGTATCCGGACGCCGACGTCAAGATGCGCGGGGTAACGGTGGGCCGGGTCGAGTCGATCGGCGAACGCGCCGACGGGCTCGCGTCGATCCGGCTGGCGATCGATGCCGGACAGCTGCACCTCATTCCCGCCGACGTGCGGGTCGATATCGCCTCCACGACGGTGTTCGGCGCGAAGTTCGTACAGCTCGTTCCGCCGGAACATCCTGCACCGCGAGCGATGCGGGCCGGGCAGGTGCTCGAGGCCGAGCACGTCACGGTGGAGATCAACACCGTGTTCCAGCGGCTGACCGCGGTGCTCGGGCGCATCGAGCCGGAGAAGCTCAACGAGACTCTCGGTGCGATCGCCGACGCGACCGGCGGACGCGGCGACAAGCTGGGCCTGATGCTCGGCGATCTGGAGAACTTCCTCGCCCGGCTCGAGCCGGGACTGCCCGCGCTGCGCGCCGATCTCGCCATGGCGCCGCCGGTGTTGAACGCCTATGCCGACGCGACCGCCCCGTTGCTGGAGACCGCCCGCAACGCCGGCGCGATCAGCCGGACGATCGTGGACGAACAGCAGAATATCGATGCCCTGCTGATCGGGCTGATCGGTTTGTCGGACACCGGAACCGCGGTGCTCGCCGACAACCACGCCGCGCTGGACAGCGCGCTGGCGGCTCTGGTGCCGACCACCACGCTCACCAACGGATACCACCAGGTACTGACTTGCGCGCTCGACGGTCTCGGGTGGCTGTCGCGCTCGAAACCGGTCGACGTGCCAGGGCTCGGCCTGTCGGCGAACTTCCTGTTCGGCACCGAACCGTACCGGTATCCGCGCAATCTGCCGAAGGTGGCCGCCACGGGCGGTCCGCAGTGTTCGGTGCTGCCGGTTCCGTACGAGGGACGGCCGCCGTTCGTCGTCGCCGACGTCGGCGCCAACCCCTTCGAGAAGGGAAACCAGACCGTGGAACTCAACGTCGGTAACCTGTCGCAGGCGTTGTTCGGTCCCTACGCCGGGCAACCGGGGGACGGCGGGCCCCGATGAGCCCGCGCACTTCGCCGTTGCTGAAATTCGGTGTGTTCGCGGCGGTCATGCTCGTGCTGTCCGGATTCCTGCTGCTCGTGTTCGGCCAATACCGGAGCGGATCGCGCGTGGAGTACGCCGCCGTGTTCACCGACTCCTCCGGGTTGCGTCCGGGCAATACCGTCCGGATCGCGGGCGTGGAGGTGGGCACGGTGCGGCGGGTGTCGTTGCGCGACGACCACAAGGTCGAGGTGACGTTCGACGCGGAGCGCGGCATCGCGCTGACGAACGGCACGGCGGTGGCTGTCCGGTATCTCAACCTCGTCGGCGACCGCTATCTGGAATTGTCCGACACCGCAGGCCCGGCCGGAATCCTGGCGGCGGGCACGGAGATCCCGGTCGAGCGGACGTCGCCCGCGCTCGACCTCGACCTCCTGCTCGGCGGGCTGAAGCCGGTGATCCAGGGCTTGGACGCGCACGAGGTGAACGCGTTGACCTGGTCGTTGCTGGAAATCTTTCAAGGCAAGGAGGGCACGCTCGACTCGCTGCTGTCGCGGACCTCGGCGTTCACCACCGCGCTCGCCGGCCACGCCGAAGTGATCGAGCAGCTGATCGACCACCTCGGCACGGTCATGGCGACGCTGGCGAAAAACGGCGAGCAGTTCACGGGCACCATCGACCGGCTGGAACAGCTGGTCACGCACTTGTCCGAGGACCGCGATCCGATCGCGGCGGCGATCGACGCCCTGGACAACGGCACCGCGACCATCGCCGACCTGCTGACCGGGGCCCGGCCGCCGCTGGCCGGCACTGTCGACCAGCTCGCGCGGCTGGCGCCGCTGGTCGACCAGGACAAGCAGCTCCTCGACGACGCCTTGGGGCGGGCGCCGGGCAACTTTCGCAAACTGGTGCGCACCGGCGCCTACGGCAACTTCGTCCAGTACTACATCTGCGCGGTCACGGTCCGGGTGACCGACGAGTCGGGGCAGGTGGCGGTGCTGCCCTGGATCCAGCAGGAAACCGGAAGGTGCAGCGGATAGCCATGCTGGAGTATCGCGGAAACCATCTGGCCCGGCACGGCGTGATCGGCGTCGTGCTCGCGATCTGCGTCATCGCGATCGGGCTGCAGTCCCAAAGGTTTATCGAGTGGGCGACCACCGTGCGATACCAGGCCGTCTTCAGCGAGGCGGGTGGGCTGGCCGTCGGCGACGACGTGCTCGTCTCCGGCATGAGGGTGGGCCGGGTGTCGGATGTCTCGCTGCGTGGGGGCGATGCCTGGGTCACGTTCGCGGTCGAGGAGACGATCCGGCTCGGGGACTACAGTGCGGCGCACATCAAAACCGGTTCACTGCTGGGTAAACGGGTGCTGACCCTCGTCTCCGCCGGGGAACACGCCCTGCGGCCGTCCGGAATCATCCCGTTGGAGCGCACTTCCTCGCCCTATTCGCTGACCGACGCGGTCGGCGATCTGGCCACCAATGTCTCGGAGATCGACACCGACGCGCTCAACCGGTCGCTGGACATGCTGTCGGCGACGCTGGACCGGATCGCACCGCAGCTGGGCCCGGCATTCGACGGGCTGACCCAACTGTCCCGGTCGATCAACAGCCGCAACGGCTCGCTGCGCGACATGTTGCACGCGACCGCCGATGTGACCGCGATCCTCGGGCAGCGCGGCGAACAGGTGAACGCACTGATCCTGAACGCGAATTCGTTGCTCGGCGTGCTGGCCGCGCGCAGGCAGGCGATCGTCGACCTGCTGGCCAACACCGCCGCGGTGGCCACGCAACTCTCGGGCCTGGTCGCGGACAACGAAGCCGAGCTCGCGCCGACCCTGGACCGGCTGAATTCGGTGGTGGCAATGCTGGAGAAGAACCGCGACAACATCGCCGCGGCGATTCCCGGTCTGGCCAAAGTCGCGCTCACCCAGGGCGAAGCCGTGTCCGGTGGGCCGTTCTACAACGCCTTCGTCGCGAATCTGATACCCGCCCAGCTCATCCAGCCTGCCATCGATCAGGCCTTCGGCATCCAGCCGCCCAGCCAATTCCCCATCCCTGCTCCGGAGCCGCCCCGATGAAGATGAGAATTCTGGCAGCGGTGGTGGTCTCGGGGCTCGTCCTCATCGGCGCTCATTTCGGGTATCGGGCCGCGTTCGGCCCTAAGACGATTCGGGCGGTCTTCACCTCTGCCACCGCGATCTATCCAGGTGACGACGTGCGCGTGGCCGGTGTCGAAGTCGGCCGGATCATCTCCCTTCAACCGCGCGGCACCGGCACCGAAATGGTGCTCGCGGTCGACCGCGACGTGCCGATTCCGGCCGACGCCAAGGCAGTGATCGTCGCTCAGAGTCTCGTCGGCGCCCGCTACGTGCAGCTGACGCCCGCCTACCGCTCGCAGGGGGCGACGCTGCCCGACGGAGCGGTCATCCCCCTGGAACGCACCGCCGTCCCGGTCGAGTGGGACGAGGTCAAGACCCAGCTCACCCGGCTGGCCACCGAACTCGGCCCCGGCCTCGACCTGGCAGGCAGTTCGACCGGCCGATTCATCGACCGCGCCGCGGACGCGATGGCGGGCAACGGCGACAAACTGCGGCAGACACTGGCACAGCTGTCCGGGATCGGACGGGTACTGGCCGACGGCAGCGGCGATATCGTCGGCATCATCACCGAGCTGCAGCACTTCGTGACGGTGCTGCGCGACAGCGATGTGCAGATCGTCGAATTCCAGAACCGGCTCGCCAGCCTCTCCAGCGTGCTCGACGACAGCGGATCCGTTCTCGATGCCGCGCTGTCGGAACTGTCCATCGCGGTGACGGACGTTCAGCGGTTCGTCGCGGCCAACCGGAACGGCGCGGCCGAACAGGTTCGGCGGCTGGCGGACGTGACGCAGAATCTGGTCGATCACCGCGAAGACGTCGAGGAACTGCTGCACATATTCCCGACGAGCATCGCCAACTTCTACAACATCTACAATCCCGACACCGCGACCGAAGCCGGCGTTTTCGTCGTGAACAATTTCTCCAGCCCGGTGCAATTCGTGTGCTCGTCCATCGCGGCGTTGGAGAAGACGACGACCGCGGAGGCGGCGCGTAAGTGCCGTGACTATCTCGGCCCGGTGATCGGGCTGCTGAACTTCAACTACCTGCCGTTCGCGGTCAACCCGGTGCACGGGCCGACCGCGCGCCCGGAAAGCCTCATCTACACCGAAGATCATCTGATTCCGCAGGTGGTGGCAGCCGAAAATCCGCCCCCGCCCATGCCGAGCATTGCGGACATCCTGTTCCCCGGCGGAAGGCGTTGACCGTGAGAACTTTCGCGCGACGGCGCGGTCGGCTGCTGGCCGTGGGTGCCTGTTCGCTGCTGACGCTCACCGGCTGCGGCTGGCACGGAGTGAACGAGCTGCCACTGCCGGGTGCGCCCGGGCAAGGTCCGGGAGCGACCGTCATCCAGGTGGAGATGGCGAATGTCGGCACGCTGGTGTCGAACTCGCCGGTGCTCGTCGACGACGTGGTCGTCGGCAGTGTGAGCGGGATCCGGCTCGACGGGTGGCACGCGGTGGTCGAGGCATCGATCCGCGCGGACGCCGCGGTACCCGCGAACGTGGTGGCGACGATCGGGCAGACCAGCCTGCTCGGTTCCAGCCATCTCGCGCTGAACACACACGCGGGCGCCGCGCCCTCCGGGCGGCTCGCCTCGGGAACCCGGATCCCGCTGACCAAATCCTCGACCTATCCCTCCACCGAACAGACGCTGGCGTCGCTGTCGGTGGTCGTCAACGGTGGCGGTCTCGGACAACTCGGTGAGATCATCGGCAATCTCAACGACGCTTTCAGCGGACACCAGGACCAGATCGGCTCGCTGCTGGTCCGCCTCGACACGATGATGGGCGTGCTCGACGGTCAACGCGACGACATCATCGCTTCGATCGATGCGCTCAACCGGCTGGCCGGGCGGTTCGCCGAGCAGCGCGACGTCGTCACCGAAACCCTGCGACGACTTCCGCCCGCACTCGATGTCCTGCTGGCGCAGCGGCCGAACATCACCGCGGCACTGGATCGGCTGCGCACCTTCAGCGACACCGCCACGGCGGTGATCACCGACGTCCGAACGGATCTCCTGACCAATCTGCGCAACCTCGAGCCCACGCTTCGGGCACTGGCCGACGTCGGCCCGCAGATCGACGCGGCTCTGGCGTACGCGACCGTGTTCCCCTACGGCCAGTCCGTCATCGACCGCGCGGTGCAGGGCGACTACTTGAACCTGTTCGCTACGGTCGATCTCACGGTTCCGCGGCTGAAGCGGGAAATGCTGCTGGGCACGCCGTGGGGTGATCCGACCGCCGTGGTGCAGGCGGCGGTCGGGGACCCGGGCTACGCACAGCAGACCTCCGACCCGCTCGGGGCCGGAATCGCGCCGCCGACCACCGGAGGCCGCTGATGCTGCTGTCCCGCTTCGTCCGCACCCAATTGCTGATCTTCGCGGTCCTGTCGGTGGTCGGGCTGACCACGATGGCGACCGTCTACATGCGCTTGCCCGACCTGGCGGGTATCGGCACCATCAGCGTGTCCATGGAACTGCCCACGACCGGTGGGCTCTATCGCTTCGGCAATGTCACCTACCGGGGCGTCGAAGTGGGTGAGGTGAGCTCGGTCGAACTGACCGGCGACGGTGTGCGGGCCACGTTGAAGATCGATGGCTCCTACGACATCCCCGCCGACCTCACCGCGGAGGTACGCAGTGTGTCCGCGGTGGGGGAGCAATACGTCGAGCTGCGGCCCCGCACGGACTCGCCACCCTACTTGCGTGACGGTTCGGTGATCGACCTGCGCCACACCACGGTTCCGCAGCCGGTCGGCCCCATGCTGGACGAGCTCAGCGATCTGGTGGGCAGCATCCCCGCCGACAAGTTGCACGAACTGCTCGACGAACTCTTCCGGGGCATGCACGGCGCCCGATACGATCTGGATTCGCTGCTGACTTCGGCGCAAACTCTGGCCGCCGAGTTGAACGGAGCCGGTGACCGGACCCGCACGCTGATCGAAGACTCCCGTCCGCTGCTGGATTCGCAGGTGCGATCTGCCGACGCCATCCGGATCTGGACGCGCAGCCTCGCCGGCCTCACCGGTCGGCTCGTCGCCGACGACCCGCAGATCCGTAACCTGTTGCGATCCGGTCCCGGATTCGCCGCGGAGGTCACGCACTTGCTGGACTCGGTGAAGCTCACGCTGCCGATCCTGCTGTCGAATCTGACGTCCATCGGGCAGCTCGGCGTGACTTATAACGCCGGGCTGGAACAGATTCTGGTGTTGCTGCCGCCGGCGATCTCGATGATCCAGGCGGTGCAGCCGAATCGCAACGCCTCCGGGCTGGGGCTGGGCGACTTCCGGCTCGGGGGTATCTCGGACCCGCCCGCCTGCACGGTCGGCTTCCTGCCGCCGTCGGCGTGGCGATCGCCGGAGGAGACCGCCACCATCGACACACCGGACGGGCTGTACTGCAAACTGCCCCAGGATTCCGAGATCGCAGTGCGCGGCGTACGCAACATCCCCTGCGCGAACAACCCCGCCAAGCGGGCGCCGTCCGCGGCACTGTGCAACAGCGACGAGGAATTCCAGCCGCTCGCCACCGAGCAACCCCTGCTGGGCCCCTACCCGCGCGACCCCGGCCTGGAAGAGCAGGGCATTCCGCCGGATTCACGCTGGTCTCCGGACGCGCCACCACCGGCCGCACCGGCGTCGGCTCCGGCGAACCCGGCCGCCCCCTCGATCGGCATCGCCCGATACGACCCCCGCACCGGTAACTACCTCGGCCCCGACGGCCGGCTTTATCAGCAGAGCGACCTGGCATCCTCGCCCGGCCGGGCCTGGACCGACCTGCTGCCGCACTGACCGCCGCGGCATCGGCGATCGGCTTCGGCGAGACCAGGCAGTACCTTGGCAGCGAGCGTGATTTCGGCCGTGCGTAATTCGCGTGACTCGTGCTGCGCGATGACCCATACTCGACCCGCACGAGTCGATATCGGGGAGGTAAGGGACTTGAAGCTGGCGGAGGCGTTGGCGTTGCGCGCGGATGCGGCGCGGCGGATCGAGCAGTTGCGTGCTCGCGTTGTGAGCAATGCGCGATTCCAGGAGGGGGAGGAGCCCGCCGAGAACGCGGCGGCTCTGCTCACCGAGGCGGAGGAGGTGCTGGGCGAATACGAGACGCTGATCCGCCGCATCAATCGCACCAACGCCGCGGCGCGGATCGGAACCGATGGCACCTTGACCGACGCACTGGCCCGTCGGGATGCGTTGCGCCTGCGGCACTCACTGGTCACCTCCGCCGCGGACGCCGCGGCGGGTAAGGGGCAGCCGGGATACGCGCGCCAGCTGCGGTCGGAGCTGAAGATGTTGTCCGCGTTGCCGGTGGCCGAACTGCGCGGGCAGGCCGACGACATCGCCAGGGAGCTGCGCGAACTCGACGTGCGCATCCAGCGCTCGAACTGGGAGGTCGAGCTGCTGGACTGACCGGAGGAAGTGGAGCAGGTAGTCGTCGCGGAGGCGTGCACGAACCCGCGGCCGGACGGGATATTCCGGCCACTTTCTGGCGCACGACGGGCAGTGCGAGGGGTTCGACTCCCCTTCTCACATCGCAGCCCAGCACCGCGCACAGGAGACAGTGCACTACGTACAGCACACCACCATGTGCAGATCCGTGACGACGAGGGTGGGCAAGGGGCACTCCACTTCTCGTCAGTCCCAGAGTTCCCCGCACGGCAGAGGCGGCAGACCGGGGCTGACGTCGTCGTCGACGGTGATCACGAATCCGGCGTGGGCGCCCAATTCGGCGACGATGTCCGCGATCTGCGCCGCGCCCGCCTGATACTCCACGGCGAAAGCGCCCGTTTCGATGCGGATGTGCCGGACGCGCGCGATCGCGTTCCGCGGGTGCGGCCCGAGGCGCATCGTCTGGACAGGGCGGGCCATCACGGTGCCGATCGGGCGGAGCGTTTGCGCAGCAGGAGGGTCAACAGCAGGACGAGGACGGCGGCGAAGGCCAGTCCGCCCAACCGGGTGGCGCTGCTCGCGCCTGCGGCCTGGAGCAGGTCGATCGGCTCGGCCGGCTTGCGCGGCGCGGTCTCCTTCGCGGAGACGGCATCGTCGGACTCCGGAACCGCCGAGACGATGTCCGGCTTCGGTCCCGGCACGGCGGATGCGGTGATCTCGTCGGCGAGATTGGTGGCGAACTGGCCGATGAGCGTGCCCGCCACGTCGGCGAGCGCACCGCGCCCGAATTGCGCGGGCTTGCCGGTGATGGCCAGGTCGGTGTCCACGAAAACATCCGTATCGCCGTCGGATTCGACGAGTCGGCAGGTGATGGTGGCTTTGGCCGTTCCGTTGCCGCGGGTTTCACGGCCGCGCCCCTCCAGTACGGCGATCCCGGCGGCCTCGTCCTGGAAGACGACCTTGATGACGCCGCTGTAGCTCAGTCCCACAGGGCCGAGTTTGACCTTGATCTTGCCGTGGAAGTCGTCGCCGTCCCGGGAGGTGATCGTGGCGCCGGGAACGCATGGGGCGATGCGCTCCAGATCCAGCAGCACCTGCCAGGCCTGCGTAGCCGGAACCGGGATGGTGAAGGTGTTGTCGAGTTTCATGGAAGTCCTTCGGTGCTCACGCGTGCCTCGCGGATCTCGGTCTCGGCGTTCATCGAATCGGCGGCGGCGCGGACCGCCCCGACGATGCCCTGATATCCGGTGCAACGGCACAGGTTCCCGGAGATTGCCTCGCGGATCTCGGTTTCGGAGGGATCAGGATTGTCGCGCAGGAAGGCCGTGGCCGACACGATGAAGCCGGGGGTGCAGAAGCCGCATTGCAGCCCGTGCTTTTCCCGGAACGCCGCCTGCACCGGAGAGAGTTCGCCGTCCGGTCCGGCGATGCCCTCGACGGTGGTGAGTTCGGCGCCGTCGGCTTGCACGGCGAACACCAGGCAGGCACGCACGGCCCGGCCGTCGAGCATGATCGTGCAGGCGCCGCACACACCGTGTTCGCACCCGAGATGGGTGCCGGTCAGGCCGCACTTGTCGCGCAGATAGTCGGCCAAGGTGAGCCGGGCCGGCACGCGGTCCCGGCGGAGCGCGCCGTTGATGCGCAGCTCGATGTCGATGTCAGTCATTGCCGGCCTCCTCTACGGCGCGCCGCCATGCGCGCGCCACCATTGCCGCTCCGACCCGGCGCCGGTAGTCGGCCGAGCCGTGCACGTCCGACGAGATCGCGGTCAGTCCGGCGGTCGCGACGCGGCCGATCTCCTCGGCTCGCGTCGCATCGACAGCGGAGCCGACCAGTCCTGCCTCGGCTTCGGTCGCCCGCACCGGGGTCGCCGCGAGGCCGAACAAACCGATCGCGCAACGCTCGACGCGCGAGTCCGCGTCCAGCCGGACCGCCACCGCCGCGCCCGCCATCGCGAAATCTCCACTGCGGCGGGCGAACTCCTCGATGGCGAAGCCGCATCGGCCGCGCCACATCGGAAACACGATCCCGGTGACCAGCTCATCGGCGGCCAGATCGGTGGTCCACATGCCGGTGAAGAACTCCGATGCGGGGATCGTGCGTCGTCCGCGCGGCGAGAGCGCCTCGATCTCGGCATCGAGGGCGAGCGCCACCGCGGGATATTCGGCCGCGGCGTCGGCGTGCGCTATCGCACCGCCGATCGTTCCGCGGTTGCGGATCTGGAAGTGCCCGATGAGGGGAGTGGCCCTGGCGAGCAACGGCACACCCCGCCGGACGTCTTCGGACCGGCCGACCTCGGCGTGGGTGGTCGCCGCACCGATGCGGACGGCGTCGCCGCGGGTCTCGATGCCGCGCAGTTCGTCGAGGCGGCGCAGGTCGACGAGATGCTCGAAGACGGCCAGCCGCAACGCCAGCATCGGCACCAAACTCTGCCCGCCCGCGATGATCTTGGCCTCGTCACCGAGATCGGCCAGGAGTGCGATGGCCTCATCGGCGGTCGCGGGTGCGTGGTACTCGAAGGCCGCCGGTTTCATGCGGGACCCTTTCCGGCGGCGCGCGCCTCGTCCAGCATCGCCACGATCGTGGCCGGGGAAAGGGGCAGTTTCGAGATCTCCACGCCGAACGGCGCGAGCGCGTCGGCGACGGCGTTCAGGACGGCCGGAGTGGCGCCGATGGCCCCGCCCTCGCCGACGCCTTTGAAATTGCCGGGCCCCGGGCTCGGTGTCTCGATGTGCCCCACTTCGATCGTCGGCGCTTCGGTCGCCGTGGGCAGTAGATAGTCCAGGAAGGTGGTGGCCACGGGGTTACCGCTCTCGTCGTAGGCGAGATGCTCGTAGAGGGCGCCGCCGATACCCTGCACGGTGCCGCCGTAGATCTGGCCTTCGACGACGTTGGGGTTGATCATCGGGCCGCAGTCCTCGCTGACGATGTAGCGCAGCAGCCGCACCGCCCCGGTGTCGATGTCGACCTCGCAGGTGCACACGTGGGTGGCGTTGGCCCAGATCGCCATTTGCGGGGTCTTGTAGCGTCCGCTCGCCTCCAGCCCTGGCGGCACCCCGGGCGGCAATGAATCAGCCTGAAAGTAGGCGATTTCGGCGATCTCGGCCAGCGACAGACCTTTGTCCGGCGCTTCGCGGACGGTGGCCCGGCTGCGGACGAACTCGATGTCGACGGGGCTCGCGCCCAAGCGGTGGGCGGCGATCGCCAGGATGCGTTCGCGCAAGATCGACGCCGTCTCGCCGATCGCTCCCGCGGTCATCGAGCCGGATCTGCTGCCGCCGGTGCCGCCGCCGAACGGCGTGATCGCGGTGTCTCCCTGGATGGTTCGCACATCGGCCAGGTCCGCCCCGAGCGCGTCGGCGGCGAGCTGGACGACGGTCGTCTCCAAGCTGTTGCCCGCGGAGCCGCCCGCGACGTAGACGTTCACCTTGCCGCTCGGTTCGATGCGAATGGTCGCGCCCTCGGTACTGAGGAACGGGCTGGCTCCGGTGGTCGGCTCCACGTAGGTGCAGGACCCTACGCCGAGATAGCGGCCTTCGGCGCGAGCTGCGCGCTGCTGCTCGCGGAAAGCCTCGTAGTCCAGCATCTCGACGGCCTGCTCCAGCGTTTCCAGCGGCGAGATGTTGTCGAAGGTCATCCCGTTCGGGTTCGCCCACGGCAACTCGTCCCGGCGCAGCATGTTCCGCCTGCGCAGCTCGATCGGGTCGATGCCGATCTGCCGGGCGGCGTGGTCGAGCAGGATCTCCCTGGTCACCGATTCGAACTGCCACGGTCCCCGGTAGGCGAGCCTGCCGACGGTGTTGGAGTACAGGAACTTCGCGGTGAAGGAGGCGTCGGTGATCCGGTACGGCCCCGGGAACAGGATCCCGACCACAACGCCGCCGGTAAGCGGAGAAGGCGTCGGATAGGCGCCCACGTTCTGCACGTGGTCGATGGCGGCGGCGAGGATGTTTCCCTCGCCGTCGAACGCCATCCGGACATCGGCGTGCTCATGGCGCGACATGCCCGCGGCCATCAAGTTCTCCTGGCGATCCTCGATCCACTTCACCGCCGTGCCGAGTTTGCGTGCCGCCAGCAGGACGCAGGCGTCCTCGCGCAACGGCACCTGCTTGAGGCCGAACCCGCCGCCGGTGTCGCGAGCGATGACGCGCACCTGGTGTTCGGCGATGCCGAGCAGCCGGGCGCAGAATCCACGCACTTCGTGCGGTGACTGGGTGGAACTCCAGATCGTCATCTCCCCGGTCGGCGCCGACCAGTCCGCGACGATTCCGCGCGTCTCCAGCGGGACCGGCAGGTACGCCTGCTGAAAGATTTTCTGCCGCACCACATGCGCGGCCGAGTCGAACAGGGGCGCCAGATCGGCGGCGGGGCGTCCGCCCAGTTCGCCCGCGGAGTTCCCGGCGAATCCGGCGTGCACCAGGTTCGGCGAATCCGCCGCGGTGACGTAGTCCACCACCGGTTCCAGTGGCTCGTAGTCGATGACCACCAGTTCGGCGGCGTCCTCGGCCACGTACCGGTCGACCGCGATCACCAGAGCCACCGGGTCGCCGACGAACCGCACCTCCTCCTCGGCCAGCGGCGGGCGGGGCACCGACGGGAAGCCGACGATGTCCAGTGCGTAGGAGATTTCGTGCACGCCGGAATTCAGGTCCGCGGCGGTGTAGACGGCCAGCACGCCGTCGAGTTCGAGTGCGGCGGAGACATCGATGTCACCGATCGTCGCGCGGGGGAGCGGGCTGCGGATGAAGCACGCGTGCGCCATGCCCGGCCGGGTCACGTCGTCGACGAAGGTTCCCTTGCCGGTCACCAGGCGCGCGTCCTCGATGCGCGGCACGCGGGTGCCGACCACACCGGTGGAGATGGTGGGCTCGGTCTGGGTCATCGGTCGGCTCGCAAGTGGTGCGCGTGGGATCCGCCGCGGGGCGGCCTGATCGAAGTCATCCGGTTGGTCCTCCGTTCACCTCGGGCCGCCCGGGCCGGCGTGCCCGCATAGCGGTCTCTGCCCGCGGCGAATCCGGTCATCGGGGACGGGAGCCCGAAGTCCGGGCGAGCCTCGTGCCGGTGCGCCGATCTGTTGCCGCTCGCGCATGCTGAGCACGTGTCTAGCATCGAGGTTCGCACGCTGTCAATTCCGCCTATGTCAAAAATGATTATGCCGCTAGTATCGAATGAGAATAACATTCTCACAGCTTCGGCAGGCGAAAACGCCGGACGGGGCGGAAGACGCCTCCCTGCGGGGCGACGATCGCAGAGAGGGTTCACTATGCGCGAACTCGCTGCGCACCTGCTGCGCTGGCATGCCGCGAACACCGTGTACGTGCTCGCCACCGTGGTGCGCGTGACCGGCAGCGCGCCCCGGCCGGCCGGCGCCACCATGGCCGTGGACGGATCCGGAAACGTGCGCGGCAGCCTGTCGGGCGGTTGCGTCGAGGGTGCGGTCTACGAGCTGTGCCGAGAGGTGCTCGAATCCGGCGAACCCGTTCGGCGGACGTTCGGCTACAGCGATGCCGACGCTTTCGCGGTCGGTCTGACCTGTGGGGGAGAGCTGGAGATCTTCGTGCATCGGATCACTCCGGGGGAATATCCGGCCGTCGAGGCCGCACTCGATCCGAGCGGTCCGATGACGTTCGTGCGCGACCTGGACTCCGGGGCGGTGGCCGCGCTGGCGCCCGCGAGCGCCACCGGCGCGGACTTCGATCACGCGGTGGTGCGGCAGGCGCGCGCGATGCTCGACACCGGTGCGACCGGTGTGCGCGTCGTGGGCTGCGCGGACCGGGAGCGCACGGTGTTCGTCGAGTCCTTCGCGCCCGCGCCGCGCATGCTGATCTTCGGCGCCACCGATTTCTCCACCGCGCTGTGCCGAGTCGGCCGGTTGCTCGGGTATCGCGTCACCGTCTGCGAGGCGCGTCCGGCCTTCGCTGACCATGCTCGGATGCCGGACGCCGCCGAGGTGGTCCGCGACTGGCCGCATCGGTATCTGCGGCGCACGCGAGTCGACGCCCGCACGGTGATCTGCGTACTCACGCACGATCCCAAGTTCGACATCCCGGTGCTCACCGAAGCGCTGCGCCTGCCCGTGGCGTATGTGGGCGCGATGGGGTCACGCCGGGCCGACCGCGACCGGCGGCTCCGGTTGCGCGCCGCCGGAATCACCGAGGAGCAACTGGGGCGGCTGCACTCGCCGATCGGCCTCGAACTGGGCGGTCGGACGCCGGAGGAGACGGCCATCGCGATCGGAGCCGAGATCGTCACCGTCCGGCGCGGCGGCTCCGCGCGGCCGCTTTCCGCCACCGAACGGCCCATTCATCCCGGTGAGATGCCACTCGCGACCGGGCGCGCCATCGGGTTCTAGCGCGCGGAGAGGGTCGATCGTTCAGTCCAGAAACAGGTCCGGCATGGGGTTTTCGCCGCCGCCATACCCGGACAGATCATCGATCCCGGCATAGAACGACAGCGCGTCCGCATCGATGAAGCAATTGCCGGTGACCTGCTTCGCGGGCCGGGTCAGGATCGCGACGGCGGCGTCGGCCATGATCCGCGGGCTGCGGGCGGCCGCGAGCTGCCGCTCGCCGTCGGCGAGGTTCGCGACCGCCGAGGTGGCGATGTAGGTCTGCGGCCACAGGCAGTTGAAACCTATTCCGGCGTCGGCGAATTCGGCTGCCCAGCCCTGCGACAGCAACGTCATGCCGTATTTGGAGAGGGTGTAGGCCGGGTGGGCGCCGAGCCAGCGGGGGTTGAGGTTCACCGGCGGCGCGATGGTCAGCACGTGCGGGTTGGCCGCTTCGCGCAGATGCGGCAGACAGGCCTGGGTCAACAGGAACATGCCGCGAATATTGACGTCATGCATCAGGTCGAACTTCTTGACCGGCAGTCGCTCGGTCGGTTCGGTGGCGATCGCACTGGCGTTGTTCACGCACACATCGATGCCGCCGAACCGCCGCAGCGCGATCTCGACGACGCGCCGCACGTCCGCTTCCTCGCGTACGTCACCGACCACCGCGGCGGCGCGCCCGCCCGCGGCTTCCACCGCGGCGGCCGCGGTGTGCACGGTGCCAGGCAGGCGGGGGTGCGGCTCGGCGGTTTTCGCCAGCAGCACCACGTTCGCGCCCTCGGCGGCGGCCGCGAGGGCGATCGCCAAGCCGATACCTCGGCTCGCGCCGGATACCACCACCGTGCGATCGATCAGCTGTCGCTCCTGGTCCGGCATCGTTCTCCTCGCTCGTCGCGGGGTACGCCGACCCGCTCCCACCCCCTGAATGGTTATTGGCATTCTCTTTTTTCGCAAGTACTGTATTCAATGATGAACAACCAAGTGCAGACCTCCTCCGGGATACCGCTGGAGCCGAGCTACGGACCGGACGCCCGAAAGGTCGATCCGCCCGCGCCGGGCGCCTACCCCTTCACTCGCGGCAACTTCGCGACCGGCTACCGGGGGCGGCTGTGGACCTTCCGGCAGTACTCCGGCTTCGGCACCGCCGAGGAGTCCAACCGCCGCTACCGCTATCTGCTGGAGCAAGGCGGCACCGGGCTGTCGGTCGCGCTCGATCTGCCCACCCAGTGCGGGTACGACTCCGACGACCCGGAAGTGAGCGAAGAGGTCGGCCGGGTAGGCGTCGCGGTGGACACCCTCGCCGATGCCGAAGTGCTCTTCGAAAACATCCCGCTGGACCGGATCAGCACCAGCTTCACCATCAACGGCACCGCCGCGATCCTGCTGGCCTTCTACGTGGCCGCCGCGGAGAAGAAGGGCGTGCCGCGCGCGAAGCTCACCGGCACGATCCAGAACGACATCCTCAAGGAGTACGCCTCGCGCGGTACTTGGATCTGGCCGCCGGAGCCTTCCTTGCGCTTGATCGCCGACACCATCGAGTTCTGCGCGGTCGAGGTGCCGCGGTTCAACGCGATCTCGGTGGCGGGCGCGCACTTTCGCGATGCGGGGGCGAACGCCGTGCAGGAGATGGCCTTCACGCTGGCCGATGGCGTCACTTACTGCGACACCGTGATCGAACGCGGCCGGATGACCATCGATCAGTTCGCCCCGCAGATCTCGTTCTTCTTCTACACGCACGGCGACTTCTTCGAAGAGATCGCGAAATACCGTGCCGGACGCCGGCGGTGGGCCACCATCGTGCGCGAACGCTACGGCGCCACCACCGACAAGGCGTCGATGTTCCGCTTCGGCTGTGTGGCAGGTGGCGCCTCGCTCTACGCGCCCCAAGCGCAGAACAACCTGGTTCGCGTCGCCTACGAGTCGCTGGCCTCGGTGCTCGGCGGCGTGCAGTCGATGTTCACCGCCGCGTGGGACGAGCCGTTCGCGCTGCCCAGCGAGGATTCCGCGACCCTGGCGCTGCGCACCCAGCAGGTGCTCGCCTACGAGACCGGGGTGACCAGGGTGGCCGACCCGCTCGGCGGCTCGTACTTCGTCGAGGCGCTGACCGATTCCACCGAGGCCGCGATCATCGAGATCATGCGCGATCTCGAACAGCACGGCGGCATGGTGCGCTGTATCGAGGACGGGTACCTGCAGGGTCTGATCGCCGACGAGGCCTACCGGTTGCACCAGGCGGTGGAATCGGGCGAGCGCCCGGTGGTCGGGGTCAACACGTTCGTCTCCGACGAGCCCGCGCCGGACATCGGCACCTACGAACTCGACGCCGACGGGCGCGAACGGCAGTTGAAGCGGCTGGCCCGCGTGCGGTCCGAGCGCGACGCCGGGACCGTGCGCGACACCCTGGCGGCCCTCTCGCGCGCCGCGGAGGGAGACGAGAACCTGATGCATCGCCTCATCGATTGCGCGAACGCCTACTGCACCGTCGGCGAGATGACCGCCGCACTGAAGTCGGTATGGGGCGAGTTCCAGCAGCCGGTGGTGTTCTGATGCCCGCTCGTGTGCTGGTCGCCAAACCGGGCCTGGACGGGCACGACCGCGGCGCCAAGATCGTCGCCCGCACGCTGCGCGATGCCGGATTCGAGGTCGTCTACACCGGAATCCGCCAGCGTGTGGAGGACATCGTCGCGATCGCATTGCAGGAGGACGTGGCCGTCGTCGGCCTGAGCATTCTCTCCGGCGCGCACGTCGCGCTCACCACGCGGGTGGTGGACGCACTGCGCGCCGCCGACGCGGGCGACATCGCGGTGGTGGTCGGTGGAACCATCCCGCGGGCGGATGTACCCCGGCTGCTGGAAGCCGGTGCGGCAGCGGTGTTTCCGACGAGCACTCCGCTGGAGACGCTCGTCACCGAGATCCGCGCGTTGACCGGGCACCCGGCTCCATGACCGGCCGGGTGCCGACTTCGGACAGCTTGGAGGGATTGTGCGCATCGGAGTGATGATCGGGCCGGAGAAGGGGGACTCCGCGCGCAAACTCGAACGGATGCTGCGCGACATCGAGTGGGCGGAGTCGGCGGGTCTGGACACGGCGTGGATCCCGCAGATCCCCACCGATTTCGACGCGCTGATCACGATCGCCGTGATGGGACTGCGCACCTCGCGGATCGAACTGGGCACCGCGGTCGTGCCCTTGCAGGCGCAGCATCCGGTCGCCCTGGCGCGGCAGGCGCTCTCGGCGCATGCCGCGGCCGGTGGCAGGTTGGCGCTGGGCGTTGGCCCGTCACATCACTGGATCGTGCGGGACATGCTCGGCCTGCCCTACGACAAACCGGCCGCCTACACCCGCGACTACCTCGAGGTGCTGCACGCCGGATTGCGCGGGCCGGGGCAGGTGGACGTGGAGAACGCGACGTTCACCGTGCACAACCCGCTCGATCTCGGGCCGGTGGCGCACGTGCCGGTGCTGATCGCCGCGTTGGGGCCGGTGATGCTGCGCATCGCGGGCGAGCAGGCCGACGGCACCGTGCTGTGGATGGCCGACGAGCGGGCGATCGCCGATCACGTCGTCCCGAAGATCAGCAAAGCGGCGGCCGAGGCGGGCCGTCCGGCGCCGCGCGTGGTCGCCGGGTTGCCGGTGTGCCTGTGCGAGCCCGGCCGGGTGGCCGAGGCGCGCGAGCGGGCCAACCGCATTCTGGGCGAGGCCGAGATCTCCCCCAACTATCAACGTCTGCTCGACCAAGGCGACGCCCGCGACATCGGCGACCTTTGCCTCGCGGGTGACGAAACGCAAATCGCGGCCGGATTGCGCCGCTACGCGGAGGCGGGCGCCACGGATGTCTCGGTGCGGCTGCTGCCGATCGGCGAAACCCGTGACGAACTGGTGGCGTCCAAACAACGCACCAGGGAGATGATCGCCGGACTCGCCCGGGAGTTGCGGTGAGCCCAGCGGGCACCGGGCCCCTGGCCGGGATCCGGATCCTCGAGGTCGGCACCATGCTCGCCGGCCCGTACGCCACCATGATGCTCGCCGATTTGGGCGCGGAAGTCACCAAACTCGAACCGGCGGGCGGTGACATCTCCCGTCAGGTGAGCGACAGCTACTTCGCGAGCCTGAACCGCGGCAAACGCAGCATCCGCGTCGAATTGGGCAGCGAGCACGGGCAGGCGCGGCTCGGCGAACTCGTCGCGGGCTCGCACGCGCTGCTGGTGAACCTCAAGCCATCGGCGATCCGGCGACTCGGTCTCACCTACGACGCGCTGCGCCGGTGGAACGAGCGGATCGTCTGCGTCGCGATCACCGGCTACGGCCTGTACGGCGGCGACGATCCGGCCTTCGACTACGTGATCCAGGCGGCGGCCGGGATCGCCGCTCTCACCGGTGATCCCGCGGGCCCGCCGACGCTGCCGGGATACTCCTCGGCGGACAACTCGACCGGTCTGACGGCCGCGCTGGGACTGTTGGCGCAGATCGTCTCCGGTCGTGGCGGGCAGATCGACGTGTCGCTGTACGAGGTCATGCTCTCGCAGTTGAACTATCACGCGGCCGCCTACCTCAACGAGGGGAAGCGGCCGCAGCGCCGCCCGTTCGGGGCGCACTCGTATTACGTACCCGCGCAGCTCTTCCCGACTGCCGACGGCTATCTCGCGCTGTTCGTGACCCACGACGGCTTCTGGAAGACCTTCGCCGCGGAGGCGGGTGTCGACGGGTTCGAGCTGATGGCCGACCGTGTCGCCCGTCGCGTGGAGGTGCTGGCGGCGGTGACCGCCGCCCTCGCGGCCGACACCGCGACCGGATGGGAAGCGCGGCTGCGCTCGCTCGGAATTCCCGCCGCCGCGGTCCGTGACCTGCCGGAGGCGCTGGAGACAAGCCCGGAGTCCGTGGTGACGGCGGGGGGCTTCCGGCTCGTCGGCAGCCCGATCCGGATCGCGGGCTATGAGCCGCAGTACACGCCGCCACCTCTACTGGGCCAGCACGGGGGCTGAAAAGCGCGACGCCGGATTCGGTGGGGGCGACCGGCACCAGCATCGGCACCCCGCGCCCACGGTCGCCCGCAGCCCGGCCGTTATCCCCGCCGCAGGTGTCGCCCGGGCCGCGTGAAGAACGTGTAAACCGATCGTGGACGTGTGGACGCGACTACAAATCTCGCTGTGACGCTGTGTAATTGCGCACCGTGCGCCGCATGCCCGGGCCGACTCGACGCGGCGCGCTCGTCGTACGCCGACGGCGCAGTCGGGTGTCGGGACAGTGCAGTCGGGTGCCGCGGCGGCACAGCCGATGTCGAGGCGGAACCCGACTGCGCGGGACCCGCCTCGCCGCTCACTCGTAGTCGACGGTGATCGAGTCGGTGTCCGGGACGGCCTGGCAGGTGAGCACATAGCCGTCGTCGAGTTCGTCGTCGGTCAGTGCGTTGTTCTGGCGTAGCGTCGCGCTTCCCGTGGTCACCTTGGCGATGCAGGTGGCGCAGTTGCCCGCCTCGCACGAGAACGGCGGGGCCAGCCCGCCCCGGCGGGCGCTCTCCAGCAGAGTCTCGCCGTCTTTGCGTGGCACCGTCTTCTTCTTGCCGTTGAGGATGATCGTCACGGTGCCCGCCGCCGTGGGCGCTGCGGAACGAGCCGTCGACGGGCGGGTCACGCTGTCGGCCGGGGCGTCGTCCACGGCGTCGGGAAGGGGCGCGGGCGCACCGAACCGCTCGCTGAACACCACCCCCGGACCCGGGAGCGCCAGTTCGACCATCTCCATGAACGCCTCGGGTCCGCAGACGTAGTGATCGGCATGGCCGTCGTCGCGGACGAAGGCGCGCACCGCCGCGGGGTCGAGGAAGCCGCCCGCGCTGTCCAGGTGCCGGACCACCGCGAGCCGGCCGGGATGGCGCCGGGCCAGCTCGGCCAAAGCCGATTCGAAGATCATCGAATCCGCGTCGCGGTCCGCGCACAGCAGCCGGACCCGCCGCCGTGTGGTGGCCAGCGCGCACTTGGTGAGCGACAGGATCGGCGTGATCCCGCTGCCGCCGCTGAAGCCCAGCAGCGGCACGTCGGTCTCGCGCAGGCAGAACCGCCCCGCCGCCTTGGTCATCTCCACCTCGTCGCCCTCGGAGAGGTTGTCGTGCATCCAGTTCGACACGGCCCCGCCCGGCACCCGCTTGACCGTCGTCATCAATTCGCCGTCGGTCTCCGGCGCGCTCGACATCGAGTACGACCGGAACAGCTCCGTCCCGTTCACGGCGATCTTGAACGTGCAGAACTGTCCGGCGCGGTAGGGGATCGGCCCGTCGTGCGGTGCGAGCACGAACGTGCGCGCGTCGGCGCTCTCCTTCACGATCCGGGTCACGGTCGCGCGTTGGAACAAAGAGGGTCTCGCCATGAACCGTGTCCTCCTGGTATGAAGATTCTATCCGAATGAGAATTATATTCTCACTCACGAGACGGGATCTCTCAAATGTTCTCGACCACCGCTTCGAGCGTGCTCGTCTTCGAGGGGCGGGCCTATCCGAGGACCGAACTCGACGATCTCGCAGCCGGTCTGGCGGCCGAACTGGCAGACGGCGGCGTGCGCGCCGGCGACCGGGTGGCGCTGATGTCGTCGAATCGGCCGGAGTTCGTCGTCGCGGTGCTGGCGATCTGGCGGCTCGGCGCCGCCGCGGTGCTGATCAGTCCGGCGTGGAAGCACGACGAGGTCGCGCACGCGGTGGCGGTCGCCGGGCCGGGCCGCGGCGTCGGCGACAATCCGGTGCTGGCCGAGTTACTGCCGATGCGGCACCTGGACGCACCGATCATCCCCGTGCGCCGCGACGACGCGCCGCCCGACCCGGCCTCGGACGCGGTGCTGGTGTTCAGTTCCGGCACCACCGGGATGCCGAAGGCGGTGCGGCACAGCCACGCGTCGCTGGCGGTCGCGGTGCGGCAGTGGGCGGGGGTGCTCGGCCTGACCGCGAGTGACCGGATCCAGATCGCCACGCCGCCTTCGCACATCCTCGGTCTGCTCAACATCGTGACCGCGCTGCGGGCGGGTGCGTGGATGCGCCTGCACCGCCGCTTCGACCTGGAGACCATGCTCGGCTGCATCCAGGACGACCGGATCACCGTCGAGATGGCCGTCGCGCCGATCGCTCTCGCTCTCGCCCGGCACCCGGATCTCGAGTCCTACGACCTCGGTTCGCTGCGCTACATCATGTGGGGCGCGACGCCGGTGACGGCCGGTGTGGCCGAGACCGTCACCCGGCGCACGGGAGTGCGCTGGGTACCGGCCTACGGCGCGAGCGAGCTACCGGTGATCGCCTGCAACCCGCTGGACGACCCGCGGCTGGACACGGTGGGCAAGGCCGCGCCCGGTGTGCGGGTGCGGGTGGTCGCGCTGGACACCGGAGAAGTTCTGCCGCCCACGGAGATCGGCGAGATCCAATGCCGCGCGGAGTCGGTGATGGCCGGATACCTGCCCGTCGAGGAAACCGCACGCGCCTTCGACGACGGCTGGTACCGCACCGGCGACGTCGGCTACGTCGACGAAGAAGGCTGGATCCGGCTCACCGACCGGGCCAAGGAAATGATCAAGGTCCGCGGTTTCCAGGTGGCGCCCGCCGAGATCGAAGCCGTCCTGCACGGCCACCCGGAGGTGACCGATTGCGCCGTGTTCGGTGAGCCCGACGCCGCGGACGGCGAGGCGATCGTCGCGGCGGTGGCCGGCGCCGCGGCGGTCACCGCGGACGAGCTGATCGCTCTGGTCGGCGAGCGCCTGGCCCGCTACAAGCGTCCACACCGCATCGTGTTCGTGCCCGAGATCCCGCGCCTGCCCTCGGGCAAGGCGCTGCGCCGAGTACTCAAGGAGCGCTATGGACGTCCGTCTGACCGGTGAACAACGGCAATTGCGCGACGCCGCCGCGAAATTGGCCGACGACCTCGGCCCCGGGTCGGTCGCCGGGCTCGACGACGAGCACCGCCTGGCCCGCCTGGAGCGAGCGGTGGCCGCCACCGGCTGGCGTGCCCTGCGCACCGACGGCGCCTCCGGCGTCGAGGTCGCGATCGTGGCCGAGGAGTTCGGCCGCGGCCTGCTCGACGTCGCCTTCCTCGGCCCGGTTCTCGCCGACGACCTGCGCGTGCGCTGCGGCGCCGACGATCGCGACTGGACGATCGCGGTCGGTGACCGCGCCGTCGACGCGCGTGGCAGCGAATGGGCACTGCTCGTCGCCGGCGAGCAGGTCCTGGCCGCACCGCTGGGCGCCGCACTGCCCGGCGCGGATCTGACCCGGCGCACCGCGTCGGTCGCGGAGCGACGGCAGCACATCGGCGCACTCGCGCCAGGCGCGACCGCCCGATGGCACGCGCTCGCCGTCACCGCGACCACCGCAGACCTGCTCGGCGTCGCCCGTGGCGCGCAAGATCTCGCGGTCGAGTACGCGAAGGTCCGCGAGCAGTACGGTCGCACGATCGGGTCCTACCAAGCCGTGGCGCATCTGCTGGCCGAGAACCGAGCGCTGATCGAAGGGGCGATCAGCGTGCTGCGGCACGCGGCCTGGGCGGTCGACGAACTGGCTCCGGTGCGAGCGTTACAGGCCGCGCGGATCGCCAAGGCCTACACCGCGCGGGCCGCCCGCACCGTCTGCGAGACCTCGATCCAGGTGCACGGCGGCATCGGCAACACCTGGGATTGCCTCGCCCACGTCTACCTGCGGCGCGCGCTGGTCTCGACCGAACTGTTCCCCGTTCGCCTGGAGGAGATCGACCTTGGACTTTCGTGATTCACCGCAGGAGGCCGAATTTCGCACGCGCCTGCGCGCCTGGCTGGCCGAGACGGCCGGGAAGTTCCCGACCTCGGGCGACGACTACTGGGCGCGCCAGGGCGAATGGCATCGCGCGCTGTACGCGGCGGGATTCTTCGGATTGTCCTGGCCGAGCGAATTCGGCGGCCATGAGCTGCCCCCGGTCTACGACGTGATCGTGGACGAGGAACTCGTACTGGCCGGCGCGCCGCCGCGCCCCAGCCTCGGCTACCTCGTCCAGGGTCTGGGCCGCCACGGCAGCAAGGAACTGCGGCGTCGCTTCCTGCCCGGCATGATCGACGGCACCCAGCGCTGGTGTCAGGGTTTCAGCGAGCCGGGTGCGGGTTCCGACCTCGCCGCACTGCGCACTACCGCGACCCGCGACGGCGACCACTACGTCGTGCACGGGCACAAGATCTGGACAAGCTATTCCGACGTCGCGGACTGGTGCCTGCTGCTGGCCAGGACCGACCCGGAAGCGCCACGGCACAAGGGCATCTCGGCGTTCGTGATCGCCATGGACCAGCCCGGTGTGCAGCAGCGACCGCTGGCCATGATCAGCGGCGTCACCAGGGAATTCGGGCAAGTGTTCTTCGATGGCGCCACGGTGCCCGCCGATCAGATGGTGGGCGAGCCCGGCGATGGCTGGAAGCTGGCGATGACCGTCGTCGGGCACGAACGCGAGCCTTCCACCCTCGGGTATGCGGCCCGCTACGGAAAGTTGGTGCGTCAGTTGGCTTCCCGGCTCGACGGTCCCGCCCCGGAGGAACTGTCCTGGGCGGCGGTGCAGACCGAGATGCTGCGCTTGCACGTGCGGCGGCGGCTGTCCGAACAGCTGGACGGCGTGGTGCACGGTCCCGACGGCTCACTGGACAAACTGCTCATGACCTGGGTGGACCAGGCGGTCGGGCACGCGGCGCTGGCGGTCGGCGGCACGGACGATCCGGAATTGCTCGGCAGTTATTTCTACAGCCGCGCCCAGAGCGTCATGGGCGGCACTTCGCAGATCCAGAAGAACATCATCGCCTCGCGCATCCTCGGATTAGGAGTTTGACCCATGTACGACTTGCCGGACGAGATCCACGTTTCAGCCGACGGAGCGATTCGGATCATCACGCTCAACCGGCCCGACGCGCTCAACGCCGTCAACGACGACCTGCACGCCGGCCTGGCCCGGCTCTGGCCCCGGCTGTCCGACGACCGGGAGGCGCGGGTCGCGGTGCTCACCGGCGCGGGCAAGGCGTTCTCGGCGGGCGGGGATTTCGCCTATCTCGCCGAGCTGGGCAGCGACGCCGAGCTGCGCGCCAAGACGATCGCGCACGGCCGCGACATCGTGCTCGGCATGGCCCGGTGCCGGGTGCCGGTGGTGGCGGCGGTGAACGGCCCCGCGGTGGGCCTGGGATGCAGTCTGGTCGCGCTGAGCGACATCGCCTACATCGCCGAGACCGCCTACTTGAAGGACCCGCACGTCCAGGTGGGGCTGGTCGCCGCGGACGGCGGACCGCTGACCTGGCCGCTGCACACCAGCTTGCTGCTGGCCAAGGAGTACGCGCTCACCGGCGCGAAGATCCCCGCCGAGCGGGCCCGCGAGATGGGATTGGTCAACCACGTGGTCGCCGATCCGCGCACCGAGGCGCTGGCCTGCGCGAAACGCATCCTCGAACTGCCCCGCCAAGCGGTCGAGAGCACCAAGCGCCTGCTGAACCTGCACTTGGAACGCGCGGTGCTGGCAACCCTGGACTACGCGACCACCGCGGAGGACCTGTCTTTCCAGACCGCGGACTTCCGGGCGGTGATCACCGCCCTCACCGCGGACCGGGGCTGACGCCGGATCGCCGAGGATCGCGAAGAATCCGCTCGCGCAGGACATCCCGTAGCAACCCTGCCCCCGTAAACGGTGCTTGGCTAAGTGAACCTCCGCGGGGCACACTCTATGTAACGACGTCCGGCGCGGCCGGTCGAACGCGGGGGGCGAGGTCCGACAGCAGATGAGGATTCGGCCGAGGCAGCAGCTGCTCGAGCTGTGGCGAGCGGTGCTCGCCTGTTCCTATCCGGACGGAACGTGGATCTGGGGCGGACGCGACGGCGCCAATTCCATCAGTGACGCCGAGCAACTGCTCTGCCTGTTGTATCCGGCGACCGAGATCGAAGCGTTCGCGCTGGATCAACCGAACGACATGAGTTCCGACATCAGGTCCGCACTGGCCCCGCTCGGCGAGGAGACCCGGATCGGGGGTGTCCTGGTCGCCCTGGTGGAGGACTATCTACGCCGCTACACCGAAGCCGATGGCGAACCGGTCTTCGCCAGCGGCTCCTACTTGCGCTCCAGCGACGGCAGCCCGCTCACCGACGCGCAATCGGCTGTGGAGGTGGTCGACTCCTACTCGATGTCACTGAGCCTGTGCATCGCGGCGCTGCGGTTCCTGCGCGGATTCCTGCGCTTCGTCAGCGGCGAGGTCCGGCTGGAGGCCAGGCAACTGCGCGAGCGGATTCCGGCGGTGATCGAACTGGTCAGCGCGCGGCTCACCGCGGCGATGGCGGGGCTGGTCCGCAGTTTCGTCATCCACACACCGGAGCCGAATACCGAGTTCGGGCAGTCGATCATCTACATGCTCAATCAGACCCGCACACCACCCGACGAGATCATCGAACGGTTGTCGACCCAGCTGGAACGCCTGCGGGTGCAGGCGGCCAACGAGGTCAGGCTCAGCCAGACAACCGAGATCGACATCGCCGACGACGGGCGGCTGTTCGAGTGCGGATGGAGCTGGGGCATCGTGCGCAGTGCCGAATCCATCGACCTCGTGCCCGGCCGGGTCAGCAGCGCTACCGGGCACGCCGAAGCCCGCCCGTATCTGTACTTCACCGCCGTCGCCCTGGACGGCATCATCGACCTGTCCTCGCAGCGCATCCGGGAACTGGATCTGCTGACCGACGAGCAGCGCACCCTCGCCGACGCGCTGCAGTTGCGCTTCGAGCTGACCCGCAACTACTGGTCGAGAGTCGCTCGCTTCGGCAGCGGGCGCTGGCCGCTCGAGGACATCCCGTGGCGCACCGCCGACGGCGAGGAATCGGAGTACTTCAGTCTCGTGGTCACCGCCATGCTCATCCAGGACCTGGTCTACCGGGAGAGCACCGAGGATCTGACCCGCACGGTGGCGGTGCTCGACCAACTGGCCCGCCGCGGACGCATCACCAGCCGGTTCACCGTGGGCGATCCCGCGGCGCCGCTGCACTATCCGGGTGTGCGACTGAACCTGGCGGGCAGCGAGGACGCCGCCGAGGGGCCCCAGTTGATCTGGTACGTCCCGGATTTCGCGACCATGCTGCTCAAACGCTGCCTGCAGGCCGCGCGCTTGCGCACCGACGTGGACACCCGCGACCGGCTGATGGCGCTGGCCGAAGCCGCGATGGATCATCTCGACCAGCGAGTGCTGCGGGACGGCCCGGTGATCGGCCTGTGGGACGACATCGGCAGGCTGGTCGGCTCGGCGGACGCGGGGCCGGAAGGGCCGTCCTGGTTCGTCACGGAGCGGATGATGGAGTGCCTGGTCATCGCCTACAGCACTTTCGAGCAACCCCCGTTGGCTCCCCAGGCGATGGTCGCCCGCGCGGTGGACCTGCTCAGCGAGGCCGAGCATTTGCTCAATCAGGAGGAACTGGAGGTCGAAGGCCAGGACTTCTCGCCGAAACAGGCCGCGGTCAACCGAATCCGGCAATCGCTCGACCGAGCCCGCCGGGTGCTGCGCGAGCGTCCCGGCACCGCGTACAGCCTGGCCACTCAGGCGTTGGTCCAGCTCGACGAACTGGCGTACGCCCGCCGGGACGCGACGCGGTAGGGGCGGCATGGTGCTGGTGTTCTCCACCTCCGACAAGGGCGGCACCGGACGCTCGGTGACCAGTTGCAATATCGCCTACCGGCTGTGTCTTTCCGGCCTCGACGTCGCCTACGCCGACTTCGACCTCGGCTCGCCGACCGCCGGTGCGCTGTTCGAGGTCGGAGCGGCCGAACGCGGTGTGCCGCGCGGCGGCGTGCATTCCTACCTGCTCGGTGAGAGCGGAACCGTGGCCCGCGTCGATGTGGGCGCGGCGACCGATCGGCCGGACCTGCGCCGGATCGGTCCCAACTCGGGCCGGCTCGTGCTGCTGCCCGGGGACGAGGGCGGCGCCGAATTCCTCACCGACGACGACGCCGTGGTGGAGCGATGCGCGGAACTGCTGGTGGCGCTGGATCAGGAGTTCCGCGTCGTGATCGTGGATCTCAGCGCGGGCCGCTCGGCTGCCCTGCAGATCGTCCTGCAGGCCACCGCGTTGCCGCAGTTGCGCAGGCGCACCGCTCGCTGGTTGATCTTCCACCGCTGGACTCGCCAGCACATCGTGGCCGCCGCCGGTCTGGTGTACGGCCCGCACGGTCTGCTGAAGGCAGGCGCCGAATGCGGCCACGACCCGGAGGAGTTGCTCGGCTCGGTGCGCTATGTGCGCACCGCGGTGCCCGACGCCAATTGGGACGGGGTCGCTCAGCGCCCGGCGCAGGCGGCGTGGCTGCAAGAGCAGGACACCGCGTTGCGGCGGCTGGCCACCGCCAAACGGCTCGGCGCGACCGCGAAGCTCGGCGACACCCCCATGGAACCGGTGTTGCAGCGGCGCGAACAGCTCATCCTCGATGCCGACGTGAACGCTCAGATCGCCAACGCCGAGACCGCGCTGGCCTATGCCGAACTGGCTCGCCGACTGGTCGACAACGCCACTTGGGAGAGGCTGTAGATGCGGGATACACAGGGCTACAGCGAGGCGACCGAGCAGCCTCGGATCGCTTCGGTTCCGTTGTCGCACTTGTCGATCGAGGTCGGGCACTTCTACCTCAACGACATCACCTCCGACATCGAACGGGTCACCGCGGAGTTCCGTCGCATCGTCCCCTTGGTGTCGGCATTCGTCGAGTCGGTCAAGGTGCAGTTCGGTCCGAACGCCCGCGTGAGCACCTGCTATCTCATCGACGACTACTTCCACCCCGACACCGATCCCTCCGCCGTGCTCACAAAGCTGCTGGACGCCGCGGAGGAATCCGGCTTGGTCATCGACTATCTGGCGCGCGAGTCCGGCTGCTGGCGGGCCTCGAAGTTCGTCGACGGTGTGGTGGTCGGTGAGCCGATTCCCGTGGCGGAGATGGTGGCCGCGCGCATCGTCGCCGAGCCCGCGCCGCCGAGTACCGGCCGCAGGCCGCCGACCGCGGAATCGGGCTGGTTGTGCAACGGGCGCCGGTCGTCGGATGACGAACACGGTCAAGCCATGCGCAGGCGGACCTATCAGCCACCGGAGGAGTTCGGCCGCCGGGAGCATTCGATCTTCCTCGACGTGGAATTGTGGAGCAGGCATGTCGTCGACGGGGTGACGGCCACGCGCTGGTCGTGCCCGTTTCTGGCTGCCGTCTGGCATCTGCTGCGGCTCGGCATGCTGCGCTATCACGGTGCCGCCGTGGTGGATCCGCAACCGTGGCGGCGCGAGGACCCGGCGCCGCGCCGCTGGCCCGACCTGCCGCCGGTGGTGCAGCTCAATCCCTCCGCCGCGCCGTTCGCCGCGTACAAGACGCTTTCGATGTTGCCCAAGCGGTACATCGGCATCGAGCACGCGGTGCGGCTGGTGCTCGACCACCTCGACCTCGACGACGACGTGGTCGAGCAGATCATCGCCCGCGGGGCCGCCGAGGTGCCGCCGGTGGCGGTGCCGCGCAAGATCAGCGATCGGCTCTCCCACCTGCTGCTCGACGGGGCCTGACATGGCCGCGACCACGCCTCTGGTCGTCCTGGGTGAAGTGCGCACCTGCCTGCTGCCGTCGTCGACCGCGTTGACCGGTGCGGAGGCCTGCGATCTGCTGGCGCTCATGCCGGGCTGCACGGTGCGCTGGCGGGAGCGGCCGGGCACGCTGGCGGTGTCGCCGACCACCGCGGTGGGCGTCGACTGCGATCTGGCCTTGGGCGAGCAGACCGCGCATATCGTCGGAACCGTGGCGACCAGCGCCGCCCTGACCGGCGGACGTGTGCTGCAATCCACCGCGTGCACCCGGGTGGTGCGCGCCGCGGGCCGGCGCAGGCAAACCTGGTCGCACTACCTCAGCCAGAAGGGGGTGAGCGAGGTCATCAGCCGCATTCCCGAACGAGCCACCGCCGGTGAAGCTCTGGTGGAGGGGTATCTCACCGGCCCGGCCGATATGGACACACTGGACCTGGCCTCGATCAGCGAACGCCTGCTGAATCGCCTGCGCGCCGACCCCGGGCTGGATCAGACGCCCTCGGTGCGGGCAGGTACCACCCGGCTGCGCTGGACTGCCCGGATCGGGGGCAGCGCGGGCCCCGCCGCCGCGCTGCACCTGGACGACGGCGCCCTTCGCACGGTCCGGATGATCGTGCGCGACGAGGCGGATCTGGATGATGCGCAACGATTCTGCGAAGATCTCGCCGCGCACGACTGGCTGCTGACCGTCGTCGCCGCCGCGCTGGCGGAGGCCCAGCGCTTCCCCTCGCACAGCCGCAAACGCACCGATATCCTCGCCCCGGTGCTCGAAGACCTCGCGGGGCTGTGGATGCCGGGAGCGCACACCCCGGCGTCGATGCGCGCGTTGTGGCGGGAGCTGCAGGTCGATCCAGGATTGTCCCGGCAGTGGAACGCCCTCGTTGCCCAGCTGCAGAACCGAATCGTCGTCGCGACACTGAATATGTTGCAGCACAAGGCCTTCGACACCGAATGGTAGCGTCCGTCGCGGCTACATCCGGAACCACTTGCGCACCAGCAGTGCGAAGAACACCGACATCGACACCGTGCCGGTCCACGCTTCGACGGCGAACAGCGGCCGGGCCGCCGGACGCAGATTCTCTGTGTCACCCGGGCCCAGTGGATTGATGAAGCCGGTCACGCACGTGTAGACGGTGGCAGCCGACGAGGGGATTCCGCTCAGGAGCACAGCGGCGACGGTGAACAGCACCAGCTGCACGGCCACCCAGCCGAGCAGCCAGAACGGCCGGTAACCGTAGCCGCACAGCACATACGACAGTTGCCCCGGCCAGCGCCGGGGGCCCGGCGGCAGCGCGAGGGTACGGGCCCGGGCCAATCGCAGACCGCAGCGATCCTGGGCCTCGTCGTCCTCGTTCATCCGGTACAGCGCGGCCCCTCTCCGGTAGGCCAGCGCCGCATGAGCGGGCAATCCGGCCGCGGAGAGTTGCGCGCCCAACAGTTCGTACTCCTCGGCCAGCATGGTGTTCTGCCGGCTGCTCAGCCGGAGCGGACCGCGAAACTCGATCTCGGCGGCCAGCAGTGCCGCCGGGATAGCGCTCGGCACCCGCCAGTCCGCTTCGTCCGGCACCGGTTGCCGCGCGGCCGCGTAGAGGTGCCGGAATACCAGAGAGTCGGAGTGCCGCCGGGCACTGGGCGGGTCGTAGTCGGCGAGGATCGCCTCGGCATGCGCGATGAACTGCTCCAGTTCGGCCTGCTCCGGGCGCTCACCCCGATCAATCGCGGCGGTGTATTCGTCCGCGCGCCTTGCGATCCGAGTCGAGATGGATGCGACGAAGGGCGAAATCTCCCCCATGTCACGAGTCTAGCGGGCGACCCTTCAACCGGTACTCGAAAACGTCGCGCGGCTCCCCCGGCCCGAAATACCGGTCGTCGTGCTCGACGAATTCGAACCCCGCTCGCTTGAACAGATCGCTCGCCGACTGGTTGTCCGGCCGCACGGTCAAATACAGCACCTCGGCGCCCACCTTCCGGCAGGTCTGCAAGGCGCGGTTCAACAGGACGCGGCCGTACCCTTCGCCCTGATATCTTTTGGCCACCGCGAAGGTGAACAGCAGTGCCCGGCCGGACTTCTCCAAAGTCAGCGCGTAACCGATCACGGCCCCCTCCACCTCCGCGACCAGCCATTCGGATCCGTGCAGGTCGAACAGCTGGCGCAGCATCAGGTACAGGTACGGCTCGGCGAACACCTCGGCCTCGATGGCCGCGATGTCTTCGATATCGGCGAAGCAGGCCTGCCGGTATTCCGGCTGAGGCGCTTTGGCGATGTTCATCCGCTCCCTACTGCCAGGGCATAGGCCGTCCGATTCCAGTTTAGAACACCCATTCCGCAGCGAACCCGCCACAAAAGTGGGTTTATTGCGTGTTACGTTATCTCATGGTTCTGGGTCGCTGGACCGTTGCCAACTGCTCGGTGACAGGGGATTTCGCTCGGCGTTCGGCAGCAGCGGATGAGGCTCGCCGATTGATGCGATCAGTGCCTCGGTCACGTCCAGCAGTCCGGCCTCGATGTAGGTGAACGTGGTAGGTCCACCCGCCGAACGTCCGTCCTCGTGGCCGGCGTAGGCCTGCGTGACGGCGATGCCGAATGCCGTTCGACGAAGGTCAGGGTGGTATGGCCTATCCAGTGGGCGCTGATCCCGAGCGCCGCCGCCCGCGGCTGCTGCACTGGGTGTCGCGTGGCTGGTCAGTGACGTAGCCGAGCGGCTGCGGCCAGAATCGGGGTGCTCACGGCGGTGGCTGCGGCGCCGAGGGTGGTGTCGGTGGCCAGGATCCACCGCCATGGAATCCTACTCGTCACCGAGACACTGCGTGCCGACGGCACACGCCCCGGACCCGGTGACCCCGACTTCCTGCCCGCCCACCGCATCGAGCCCCATCACCTGGTCGTCTGGGCCGCCCGGTGGTACCTGGTCGCCTACGACCTCACCGACCACCAATGGCGAGTTCACCGCGTCGATCGACTGCACCCCCGCCCCACCACCCAGCATTTCTCCGCCCGCGCGCTTCCTGGCGACAACCTCGCCCAATTCGTGATGAGCACCCACGACCGCGGCGACAGCCCCGCAGCCTGGCCATACACGGGCACCGCCCGGCTCGACCTGCCCGCTCACATCGTGGCCCGCTGGGCACCAGGAGGTTCGGTCGTCGAACACCTCGACACCGAGCACTGCCGACTCACTCTCGGCGCCTGGTCGTGGGCCGGCATCGCCGGCATCCTCGCCACCTTCGACACCGAACTCACCGAACTCCACCCACCAGAGCTCATCCACGCATGCCGCCGCCTGATAGACCGCTGGGCCACAATTGCCCACGTCGGAGAGAACTTCGGTCTTTCTCATGAATGACCGGAGCGTCTCGAATTCCGCCGAACCTGCTGACGGTTCGGCGGCTATTTCGGCGGGAACCGCAAGGCGCCGTCGAGCCGGATGACTTCGCCGTTGAGATAGTCGTTCTCGATGATGGCGGTAGCCAGCTTGGCGTACTCCTCGGAACGGCCCATACGCTTGGGGAACGGCACCTGCGGACCCCAGTACGCCTCCAACCGGTCGGCGGCCTTGCCGTAGGCGGGCGTGTTCACGGTGCCCGGGGCGATGGTCACCACGCGGATGCCCACCGGCGACAGATCGCGGGCGGCCACCAGGGTCATCCCGACGACGCCGCCCTTGGCCGCGGCGTAGGGCAGCTGACCGATCTGCCCCTCGAACGCGGCGATCGAGGCGGTGTTCACGATGACGCCGCGCCCGCCCTCCTCCTGGGGGTCGTTCTTCGCGATCGCGGCCGCCGCGAGACGCAGCACGTTGAACACGGCGGTCAGATAGAACTCGATGGTGGTGCGGAAACCGTCGAGGGGCAGGGGCGCGCCGTCCTTGCCGATGAGGCGGCCGCCCGTCGCGGGACCGCCATGGGTGTCGACCGAGATGCGCAGCGGCCCGAGCGATTCCGCCTCCGCGATGGCGGCTAGCACGGAGTCCTCGTCGGTGGCGTCGGTGTGCACGTAGCGGGTCCCGAGTTCGGTCTCGAGCTGCTTGCCCTTCTCATCGGCGACATCGGCGACCACGACCTTCGCCCCGGCGGCGTGCAGGCGCCGCACGGTCGCCTCGCCCAGGCCGCCGGTCCCGCCGACGACGAGCGCGGAGCTTCCACTGATCTGCATATCGTAATCCCATCTTGCAACTCATACTCTCGACTTGAGAGAATAATGTTCTCATAACCCTTTCGGCATGATCACCGAAAAATCGCCGCGCCGCAATCGCGTCGCCCGGAATGGAGGCCCCCGATGCCCGAAGCCGTCATCGTGTCCGCGCTGCGGACGCCCATCGGTACCGCACGAAAGGGAACGCTGCGCGACACCAACGCGTTCGATCTGGCTCACCACGTGGTGGGCGCGACCGCCGAGGGTCTCGATCCGGCCAGGATCGATGACGTCGTCCTGGGTGAGGGCCGTTACGGCGGCGGCGTGCTGGCCCGGCACGCGGCCGTGACCACGGGACTGACCACGGTGCCGGGCCTGGCTCAGAACCGGCATTGCGCGGCGGGAATGTCCGCGGTGCAGACGGCCGCGGCCGGGATTCGCTCCGGCATGGACGAGCTCGTGATCGCGGGCGGGGTGAACTCCGAATCCACCGCTCCCAAGGCGCGGTTCAGGGTCGGTGCGGACGAGTGGATCGACCCGTGGGTGTCCCCGAGCCACCCGGACCGCCCCGACGCGCCCGCGCTGGACATGTCCATCACCGTGGGCTGGAACGCCGCGGTGAAGGCCGGCATCTCTCGTGCCGAGATGGACGCCTGGGCACTGCGTTCGCACCGCAACGCGATCGCCGCCATCGACGAGGGCCGGTTCAAGGAAGAGATCGTGCCCATCGAGACCCCGCACGGCCTGTTCGACACCGACGAACATCCCCGGCGCGACACCAGTGCGGAGAGACTGGCCGCGCTCAAAGTGCTGCATCCGGAGATCGAGGGCTTTTCGATCACCGCGGGCAACGCCTCCGGCGCCAACGACGGCGCCGCCGCGCTCGCCATCGCCAGCGACCGGCTGGGCCTGCCCGCGCTGGGCTATATCCGTGCCTGGTCGTCGGTGGGCGTCGATCCCGCCGATACCGGTCTCGCGCCGATCGAGGCGATCACCAAAGCGGTCTACCGGGCTGGGATCTCGCTGTCCGCGGTCGGGCTGATCGAGATCAACGAGGCCTTCGCCTCGGTCCCGATCGCGGCGATCCGCGCACTGGACCTCGATCCGGACAAGGTGAACGTCAGCGGAAGCGGCTGCTCCCTCGGGCACCCGGTGGCCGCATCGGGAGCCCGCATGATCGTCACGCTGGTGCACGAATTGCGGCGTCGCGGTGGTGGGTTGGGAATCGCGGCGATGTGCGCGGGCGGTGGCATGGGTGCGGCCACGGTCATCGAGGTCCCCGCTCCGTGACCGGATCACCGAGCGCAGCACCGGAATGGGCGTGACCCTGGCGTCGGCGACCGTCGCCGAGTTGCTGGCCCAGGCGCGCGCCGGATCGGCGCGGGCGACGGGCCGGTTGCTGAGTCTGGTCGAAGGGGACCGCCGCGACGAGGTGCAAGCCGCGCTGGAGCCGCGAGCCGTCCGAGTGATCGGCGTGACCGGCCCGCCCGGCGCGGGCAAGTCGACCACGATCGCCGCGCTGGCCGGCGTGTACCGGGCGCGCGGGCTGCGGGTCGCGGTCCTGGCGGTCGACCCGTCGTCGCCCTACAGCGGGGGAGCGCTGCTGGGGGACCGGATCCGCATGGCGCAGCACATCGATGATCCCGGTGTGCTGATCCGGTCGCTGGCCGCGCGCGGACATCTGGGCGGACTGTCCGCCGCGGTTCCGGCCGCCATCCGGCTACTCGCCGCGCTGCGCTACGACGTCGTGCTGCTGGAGACCGTGGGGGTGGGACAGTCGGAGATCGAGATCGCGGCGGTCGCGGATCCCACGCTGGTGATCCTGAATCCCGGCGCGGGGGACGCGGTCCAAGCCGCGAAGGCCGGTCTGCTCGAGGTAGCCGACCTGCTGGTGGTCAACAAGGCGGACCGGGCGGGCGCCGAACAGACCGTGCGTGATCTGCGCGCCGAATCCGACGTGCCGATCCTCACTCTGGTCGCCGCGCGCGGCGAGCGGGTCGCCGAATTGGCGGAGGCGATCGAGGCGCACCATCGCGCCGACAGCCCGGCGCGGCGCACGGCGCGGGCCCGCGCGCAGATCCTCTCGCTGGCGCAGACGCGATTGCGCGCGCACGCCGATCTGGACCGGCTGGCCGCGGCCGTCGCCGCGGGCGAATGCGACGCCTACCGCGCGGCCGAACTGTTGCTGCCGACCCCGGAGTGACGCCGTTGTCAGGTCTGGGGGAGGCGCACCATGGCTTCCTGGGCGTAGGAGGCCACCAGGGTGCCGTCCGCGGTGAGGATGTCGCCCCGGCCGTAGGCGCGAGCCTGCGCGAGCAGCGGGCTGTGCTGGCGCAGCAGCAACCATTCGTCGGTGCGGAAACGCCGATGGAACCAGAGGGTGTGCGAGGTGACGGCCGAGACGAACGCGGTGCCGTTGCCGCTCTGGGCGTACCCGTCCAGCGGCAGCAGGGCGGTGCCGATGAGCGTGAGATCGGTCGCGTAGGCGGTGAGGGCGGGTGCCAGTGCCGGATCGACCTCCGGGGTGCGCATCCAGAACTCGAACTCCGGTGCGCCGACGCCGAGATCGTCGAGGTCCACGCCGGCGCGAGTCTCCCAGGGCAGCAGATCCCATTCCACCTTGTGCTCGGCGGACAACAGCTCCGGCGGCGCCGCGACGGACTGCCGGTGCGGGCCCTGTTCCTCCGCGTGCAGGGAAACCGAGGCGGTCGCCACGACGCCGCCGGACTGCTCGGCGATCAGCGACAGCGTGGCGAAGGAGCGGCCCGCGTGGTGGCGGTGCACCCGGTAGCGGATCGGCTCGTCGGTGCGGCCCTCGCGTGCGAACACCGTGTGCAAGGACTTGATCGACTTGTCGGGGACGCCCGCGGTGGCCGCACGGACGAACTGGCCGAGCAACTGCCCGCCGAACACCCGGCTGTAGGGCAACCGCAGATTGCGGCCCTCGAAGACGTCGTCGCCGGAGGAGGTCGCGGACAAGTCGAGGCAGGAGACGAGATCACTCCACAGATCGGGCATGAGCCCGAGTGTAAGTCAGATTCTCCCGAAGGAGAATAGTGTTCTCAACCGCGAGCGAAACCGTGTGCGCAGAAGTTCCATACTTCGGACGCGGTGATCGGATGCTGTGTCTCGTCATCGGAGGCTCCCGCGGACTGCGCGGTGAACATGACGGTCTGCATCACCATGGCCGCCGTCCGGCGGGAGTTGACCTCCGGCCGCAGTTGCCCGGCGTCCTTGGCCAGATCCATCAGTTCGGTGAACAGGGCCAGCATCGGCGCATGCGCGACCTTCACGTGATCGGGATGCGAAATCAACAGCTGCGGTGCGAAATCGGTGAACAAGGGCCGCTGCGCCGACGGATCCGGCCTGCACAGCTCGAACAACAGCTCGACGGCCACCTGGAGCTTGTCCAGCGGGTCGGTCTGGCCGTCGGCGGCGGCGCGCAGCTGATCGGACGTGCGACTCAGCGCGTCCTCGAACAACGCGAGCAGCAGCTCGTGTTTGCCGTCGAACTGCAGGTAGAAACTACGCAGAGATTGCCGGGAGCGGTCGACGACCTCTTGCACCGTGAAGTCCGTGCTGCCCTTCTCGGTGATGATGGCCTGGGCGGCGTCCAGGAACCGCTGCACGCGCTCCTCGGCGCGCAGCTTGGCGGTGCGGAGAGAGCGCTCGACGGCGCGCTGCTTCCAGGCCGGTTTCTCGCTCGGGCTGGTCACGGGCGCCTCGGTCCTCGGTCATATGGAGAGAACATGAATGCACTGTACCGGAGAACGGTGTGTCATCGGGTTCCTGGGTCACCGTGTCCGACCCTCCGGCGAGACTATCCTTTCCTATATCGAGAATGTTATTCTCGCTGCCAATCAGGCACCGATGCGGGAAGGAGGCAGGCCGCGATGGTCGTTGGGCACCGCTCCGGCCGGCCTGGCCGCACTTCGGCGCGCCGTCGTCGCCGGGTACCCGCCCGGCCTTCCCGCACGCGAGGAGCTCGTTTTGTACATTCGCTATGAGGTCGCGGACCGGATCGCCACCATCACCCTCGACCGGCCCGAGGCGGCCAACGCGCAGAACGGCGAACTGCTCGACCAGCTCGACGCCGCGTGGGTACGCGCCGCGGCGGACGACGATGTCGCGGTCATCGTGCTGCGTGGGGAGGGCAAGCACTTCTCGGCAGGCCACGATCTGAAAGACAAATCGTGGCCGGACCCGAGCAAGATCACCCTCGACCGCATCTACGGGCTGGAGTCACGCCGCTACCTGGAGTACTCGCTGCGCTGGCGCAACGTGCCGAAACCGTCCATCGCGGCGGTGCAGGGCCGGTGCATCGCGGGTGGCCTGCTGCTGTGCTGGCCGTGCGATCTCATCGTGGCCGCCGACGACGCGCTGTTCTCCGACCCGGTGGTGCTCATGGGTATCGGCGGCGTCGAGTATCACGGCCACACCTGGGAACTCGGCGCGCGCAAGGCGAAGGAGATCCTGTTCACCGGCCGGCCGGTGACCGCCGAGGAGGCGCGGCAGGTCGGCATGGTGAACAAGGTGGTGCCGCGCGCCGAATTGGACGAGCAGACCAGGGAACTGGCCGCGCAGATCGCGACGATGCCCCCGTTCGGGCTGCGTCAGGCCAAGCGCGCGGTCAACCAGACACTGGACGTGCAAGGTTTCTACGCCGCGATCCAATCCGTGTTCGACGTGCACCAGACCGGCCACGGCAACGCGCTGAGCGTCAACGGGTTCCCGATCCTGGTCCGACTGGACGACATGAAGGCCAACATGCGGTAATCCGGTCCGCCCCCATCATCTGCCGGAGTGCTCCGGCAGTATTCGCACGGCCCTTGCCGCCTCGAAAGGGACACCGTGTCCGTGCGATCCACCGGCGATCGGGCGCGTGTGCGCCCGGCGCCCTCGCTGTTCCCTTTCCGAAAACGAGGATTTCCATGCGCGCTTCCCTCCTTCGCAAGGCCGTAGCCTGTTGTGGCCTGGCCGTCGTCGCGGCCGCGGCGTTGACCGGCTGCGGTGACGACGACGAATCGACCGGCACCGCGTCGAGCACGTCGGCCGCCCCGGCGACCAGTGCGGCGCCCGCCCAGGCCGACGCGGCGACCACCAAGGCGATCACCGACGTGTACACGAGCTTCTTCAGCCCTTCGACCCCACCGGAGCAGAAGGCCGCGCTGGTACAGAAAGGCGATGTCTTCCTGCCGATCCTGCAAGCGCAGGCGGGCAACCCGCAGTCTCAGGGCACGTCGGTGACGGTCTCGGCGGTGAAGCTCGTGGACGCGAAGAACGCCGATGTCACCTACACGCTGCTGATGGGCGGTAATCCGGTGCTGCCGAACCAGACCGGGCAGGCGGTCGAGGACGGCGGCCAGTGGAAGGTCGCCACGGCCACGTTCTGCGCGTTGATGACCCTCCAGGGCGGTACGTCGCCGGCTTGCTGATCACCGATACACGCCGAAGGCCCGGCGCCGGAGTGGTTTCCGGTGCCGGGCCTTTCGCCGGGTATCGGCTACAGCTGCGCTATCCGAGGAGCGGAACCTGCGGCGCGGATGTGCGCACCCGCCTCGCGGACGAGTTCCCTTGTGCTGCCGAACAGTCCGTCCAGAACCAGGGTGCGGCGGACGTGCCGGTGCAAGTCGTGCTCGGCGGTGAAGCCGATGCCGCCCAGCACCTGCTGGCAGTGCCGGGCAGCGGTGAGCGCGGCCTGGCCCGCGGCGGCCTTGCCCAGCAGAGCTCCGAATTCGCCCTCGGCGTTGTGCAGGGCGGCCTGGGCGCCCTCGAGCGCGACGAGGGTTTCCGCGAGCCGGTGCCGGACCGCCTGGAACGAGGCGAGCGGGCGTCCGAACTGGGTGCGTTCCAGCACATGCCCGCGCGCCAGTGTCAGCATCGTGTGGCCGGTGCCGAGCAGCCACCAGCCGAGGGCGCGCCGCGCGGCCGCGACGGCCTGCCGGGGTAGCTCGGTTCCGGTCGCCACGCTGCGCAGCGGCAGCTCCTCGTCGACGGCTGCGCCGGGCTTGCCGTCGCGGTCCCAGACCACCCAGGCCTCGCCTGTGAACGGCAGTGGGACAGGACCGGGGCCCGGGTATCCGGCGGCGTGCCGGACGACGTCGTCGAGGACCGCGGCATGCGCGCCGGTCTCACCGAGCAGCCGGAACACCAGCGGGACGGCGACATCGGGCCATTCGGCCAGCAGTTCCGGCCAGCCCAGCCCGGCCAGCGCCCTGTCGAGTTCCGGACCGGTGGCAGCCGACATGGCCTTGCGCATCGACTCGGTGAGCAGGTCCAGTTCGGCCCGGTCGAATCCGGCTTCGGCCACGGTCACTCCTTGCCCAGGTTCAGCAGGCGGCGGGCGATGATATTGCGCTGGATCTCGGCGGTGCCGCCGTAGATCGTCGCCGCGCGGGAGTAGAGGAACTCGGTGCGCCACGGCGAGTCGGCGAGTTCCACCGCACCGGGCAGCAGATCGCGCGCGGTGTCGAACAGCCGCTGCTCGGCGGTGGCCAGCAGCACCTTGTCGACCGACGTCTCCGCCCCCAGCCGGGCGCCGCCCGCCAGGCGCCGCTGCGTCGTGTGCGAGCGGCACCGCACCGTGTGCAGCGCCAGATACGCGGCGCCGAGATCGGCGTCGTCGGCGATCGTGGACTGCTCGAGCACCCGGTCCAGCCGGGTGAACAAGTAGGCGATCCGGTGCCAGAAACAGGTGGAGCGTTCATAGGGCAGCAGATCCATCGCCACCCGCCAGCCGTCGCCGGGTGCGCCGAGCATCCGGTCGCCCGGCACCGGTACGTCGTCGAAGAAGACCTCGGCGAACTCGTCCACGCCGTGCATGGTGCGCAACGGGCGGACGGTGACGCCGGGCGAATCCATGTCCACGAAGAAGGCGGTGATGCCGTCGTGGCCGGGCCCGGTGCGGGTTAGCAGCACGCAGCGAGCGGCATACTGGGCCAGGCTGGTCCACACCTTCTGGCCGTTGACCACCCAGTTGTCACCGCGTGGCGTCGCCTTGGTGGCCAGCGAGGCCAGGTCGCTGCCCGATCCGGGCTCGGAGAAACCCTGGCACCACTGCTCGCGGCCGGACAACAGCAGCGGCACCATCGCGGCGGCCAATTCCGGTCGCGCGTAGGAGATCACTGTCGGCGCGAGCACTTCGATCATCGAATAGATGCCGGGTTCGGCCAGGTCGCGGGAGGCGACTTCCTCACCGAGCACCGCGCGCAGGGCGGCGGGGCCCCCGAGCCCGTGCACGGCGGTGGGCCAGCCGTAGCGCATCCAGTCCGCGTCGTACAAGGCACGCCGTACGCGCAGCAGTTGTTCGACCTGTCCGTCCAGCGAGTGGTCGGGGCCGGGGGTGAGGTCGTTGACCTCCAGCCAGGCGCGCAGGTTCGACCGGAAAGTGGCGACGTCCCCGTTCGGGTCGGCGCCCGCGGTCATGCGATGTCCGTTCTCGCCCGAGCCGAAGGCCCCGCGCGATGGCGGAAGCTGCCTGGCAGGGGCTGCGACGTGCTCATGCCTTGGAACGCTCGAAAGCGTGCGGGATCCCGGAGTCGTGCTCGCCGTTGCGGCGGATGAACGTCATCGCGCGCGTTCGCAACCGCCATCCGTCCGCGGTGCGCACGAGGGTGTCGGTGTAGTACCCGATGCGCATGTCGTGCGTGCTGTGCTCGACGAAGCACAGCGGCTGGGTGCCGGTGGCGGTGTCGCCGTCGATGTCGAGTGCCGGTGTCCCGGTGAGGAACAGGCCTTTCGGCGCGGCCGCGACCAGTTCCGGGAACAGGTCCAGGGTGTAGGTGTCGCCGAAGGCGCTGTAGCTGCCGTCCGGTGTGAAGACCGCGAGCAGGCCCTCGATGTCGCCCTTGGTGATGGTCACCGCGTACCGGGCCAGCACCTGCTGGATCTCCAGCAGATCGTCACTTCTGGACATGAATTCTTCCGCCTTTCATCACGAAGCGCACGTCCCGGGTGACGGTGATGTCCCGCACCGGGTCGCCGGGAACGCCGATCACGTCGGCCAGCAACCCCTCCGCCAGCCGGCCGCGGTCCTCCACGCCGACCAGCTCGGCCGAGGCCACCGTCGCGGCCCGCAGTACGTCCAGCGGCGGCAGTCCGCGCTCGACCAGCGCCACGAGCTCGTCGGCGTTGCGGCCGTGCGGAATCGCGGGGGCATCGGTGCCCACCGCGATCTTCACGCCCGCCTTGTAAGCGGCCAGCACGGAAGTGCGGGCCTTCGGGAACATCTCGGCCGCCTTCGCCTGGAGCGCGGGGTCCGCTTTCGAGACGTCCATGGCGTCGGCCAGCCGGGTGGTCGGCACCAGCCAGGTGCCGTGCTCCACCATCAGGTCGATCGCCTCGTCATCGATGAGGAATCCGTGCTCGATGCAGTCGATGCCCGCGTGCACCGCGTGCTTCACCGCGTCCGCGCCGTGGGTGTGCGCGGCCACCTTGAGCCCGCGCCGGTGCGCCTCGTCGACGATCGCCCGCAACTCCTCGTCCGAATAGTGTTGTGCACCCGGCGCTCCGGTGAGCGACATGACCCCGCCGGAGACGCAGATCTTGATCAGCTGCGCGCCGTGCTTGATCTGGTACCGCACCGCCTTGCGCACCTCGTCCACGCCGTTGGCGATGCCCTCCTCGAGGGTGAGTTTCAGTACGTCGGGCGCGAAGGCGGAGAACATGGTCGGGTCCAGATGGCCCCCCGTGGGCGTGATCGCGTGCCCGGCGGGCACGATGCGCGGGCCTTCGATCCAGCCCGCGTCGATCGCCTTGCCCAGCGCCACGTCCAGCAGGTAGCCGCCGGTCTTCACGAACAGCCCGAGATTGCGGACGGTCGTGAAACCGGCGCGCAGGGTCCGGCGGGCATTGCCCACCGCGCGCAGTACGCGCAGCGCCGGATCGTCCTTGACGCTGGAGGCCAGACCGGTCTCCCCGCGGCCGCCCATGAGGAGGTTGACCTCCATGTCCATCAGACCCGGCAGCAGGACGAGGTCGCCGAGATCGACGACCTCGCCGGCGACGGCGCCGCCGACACCGGCGATCCGATCGTCCTCGATCCGCAGGACGCCGGGCCGGACGATCGCACCGGTGTCGAGGTCGAGCAGACCGGCGGCCTTCAGTGTCAGCGGCGCCACGGGTCAGACCACCGGCTCGCGGACGATATCCAGGTATGCCGCACCGGAATCCGGTACCCGCGGCTGCTTCCACACTTCGATCGGGAACGACACCATCACCAGCGATTGCAACAGGTGGAACAGGTTGCGTACTTCGTCGGGCAGGTCGTGCCAGTCGTACTTGTCGATGTAGTCCAGGGCGGGTTGCAGTCGTGGGAACACGGTGTCGTACAACCGCTGCATCTCGTCCATGGAGGAGGCCAGCCGCTTGGCGTAGCGTTCCGGTTCGGTGGCCAGGATCCAGTCCGAGAACTGTGCCAGGTCGGCGAACTCGGTCGGCAGCGGCGTGGCGTCCGCCTGGTCGGTCTGTTGGTCAGTGGGCGCGGCCATCGCGGTACTCCTCGACGATCTTCTGGGCGGTCTTGTGCAGGTGACGGAGCAGGATCTCCTGGTCGTTGAGCGGGAACTCGGTGACCTCGCGGGTGGCGATCATGGTCTGGGTCGCTTCCAGCGTGTTCGCGTCCTGTAGCGCGTACTCCTTGAAGGTCACCGCGGCCAGCTCCTGGGCCAGCCGCTCCCGGGCATTCGCGGCGGGCACGAAGTACAGGCTCGCCTCGAAGATGTGCCGGTCCACGGCGGTCGGCCAGTAGTGGTAGGTCAGGTACCAGCCCGGCGCCCAGAACAGCAGTGAGAAATTCGGGAAGAACTCGAATTCGTCGACGCCCCAGGCGCGGTGCTTGACCGGATTGATGCCCTGCGGTAGCGGCTCCAAGCCCTCGATGTCGGGCCGGTCCCACGGGCCGAACAGGCCGCTGCGCAGTTCGCGCTCGATCGGCTTGACCATCGTCGGGTCCTTCGGCGGGGCCATCCCGCCCCAGGAGGAGATCATCGAGTGTGGGGCCGCGATCTCGTAGTGCAGCGCCTCGTAACCGACGCCGTAGAGTTTGTCGGCCTCGTCCTTGACCGCCTGCTTCTGGTGCAGCACCGGTGCGTGGTAGAACTCGGCGAACGCGTCGATGAACAGCTTCCAGTTGCTGCCGATCTCGGCCCGGTAGCTGAAGACCTCGGTCATCTGATCGAACGGGTACCCTTCGAGCCCTTTGGCCAGTGGACCCAGGTATTCGGTGAGTGGCTCGGCGTTGTCGTCGAGGTTGACGAAGATGAAGCCCTCCCACACCTCGCAGCGCACCGGTTTCAGACCGAACTTCTCCTTGTCCAGGTCGAAGAACTCCTTCTCCTGCTGGACGAAGGTCAGCTCACCTTTGAGGCTGTAGCGCCACGCGTGGTACTTGCAGGTGAACTGGCGGCAGGTGCCTGCGGTCTCCTCGCCGGGGTAGTCGTCCCAGACCAGCTTGTTCCCGCGATGCCGGCAGATGTTGTGGTACGCCCGTACTACGCCATCGTTGTCCTTGACGATGATCAGCGAGGTGCCGACGCAGGCAAGTTCCTTGGTGAAGTAGCTGCCGACCCGGGGTAGCCGGTTGATCCGGCCCACGTTGAGCCAGTTCTTGCGAAAGATCGCCTGACGCTCGTCTTCATAGAAGGCGGGGTCGATGGAGTCGGTGTAGTCGACCGGCTCGGTACCCAGCTCGGGATAGTTCTGCGTCCAGCTCCCGGCAGCGGGTTTCGTGAAGTGTGCCAAGGGATTACCTTTCGTGGTCCGGCGAGCGCCGGAGGTGTCGCATGCCGTGTCCGGTGGACCGTGCCGGCCGAGCGGCGACGACTCCTCGGCTGTCGCCGGTCGCGTGCTCCGCGCGACGGGCCGCCACTGACCGTTCGTCAGCCGTTCCGGATAGGCATGCGCCCTCCGTGCTTCAAAAATGAGAATAGCATTCTCAAAATCAACTAGTACATTTCCATGTGGTTGCGCGCCTGTCAACGCTGATCGAGTCGCCCGCCCGTGACGCGGGTTCTGGGACGCGCGCAGGGTGCCTCTGGGCGGGTTCGCTGCATACGCTCTCCAAAGAGCAGATATTGATTATCCGAATCTGAGAAGATAGTTTCCCTGACAGCGAGTGTGCCCACAGGGCACGTGCTGCTCATCGACGAGCAAGGGGCGAGACGTCGGCGACGGCCTGGGCCGATCGGGTGCCGAGCAGCCCACGGAGGAGGAACTACGGTGAAACCGCAGCGAATGGTCGTTGCCGCGATGGCGATCGCGCTCTTGGTGGCCGGCTGTGGCCGCGAGGGCGGTGGACGCGGAACCGACGAGGGCCCGGGCACAGCCGCCTCCGGCAACTTCGGCGAACTGACCAGCGTCTGTCAGCCCGGGAACGCGAAAAGCGCGTCGGCGCAGGGCGTCACGGCCACCGAGATCGAGGTCGGAGTCTTCTCCGACATAGGTTTCACGAAGAATCCCGACCTGGTCGACGCGGCGAAGGTGTTCACCTCCTGGTGCAACGCCGCTGGTGGCATCAACGGTCGCAAGCTGGTGACCAACCTGCGCGACACCAAGCTCATGGAAGTACGCCAGCGCATGCTGGAGGCGTGCCGGGAGGATTTCGTCCTGGTCGGCGGCAGCGCCGCGCTGGACGGGCTCGGCGTGAAGGACCGGCTGTCGTGCCTGCTGCCGGAATTCCCCGCCCAGGTGACCCAGACCGCGAATACCGGCTCCGATCTCCAATTGGGCGGCGGCTCCTCGGCTTCCGAAGCGGTCAACCCGTATACCGGCTTCCAGGACTGGCTGATCAAAGAGGCCTATCCGAATTCGGCCGGTGCGGTCGGGATGATCAACGGTGACTCGCCGATCACCAAGGTCATGGGCGAGAAGCTCACCGAGTCACTGACCGCGAACGGCGCGAAGATCGTCTACAACGACCTCTACCCGCTGGCGGGCGTGTCGGACTGGACGCCGTACGCGCAGGCGATCAAAGCCAATAGCGTCAAGGGCCTGATCTTCTTCGGGGAGTTCCGTTATCTCGCCAAGCTGCAAGACGTACTCACCAGCATGAACTACAAGCTGGACTGGATCGACGCCAACGCCAACTCCTACAACCAGTCGTTCCTCGACGTCACGAAGAGTTCTCTGGCCAGTCAGAACAATTACGCCGATCTGAGCGGGACCGCCCCGCTGGACGCGGCCGCGCGAGTGCCCGCGGTACAGCAGCTGAAAGACCTGTTCAAGCAGTACGCGCCCAGCAGCGCGATCACCTTCCAGGTGTTGCGGGCCTTCCAGTCGTGGTTGCTTTTCGCCAAGTCGGCGACCAGCTGCGGTGACAACCTCACCCGCGCGTGCGTGTACGACACCGCGAGCAAGGAGACCGCGTGGACCGGCGGCGGCTTGCAGGCGCCGGTCGATCTGTCCCGGCCGCTGTCCGAGCAGACCCGGTGCTTCAACGTCCAGCAGGCCACGCCCGACGGCTGGAAGACCGCTGACTTCAGGCCGAACAACGGCGTATTCCGCTGCGGCTTCACCCCATACAAGTACACCCAGGATTTCGGCAAGCCGCTGACCCTCGCCGATGTCGGCAAGAGCCGAAGCGACCTGAAGTGACGGAGCGTTCGCGCTGATGGAGCAGTTCATCGCCTTCGGGATCGTCGGCCTCAGCACCGCGGCGATCTATGCCGTGATCGGCAGCGGTCTGGTGCTCACCTATACGACGACCGGCGTGTTCAACTTCGCGCACGGCGCCGCGGGGATGATCTCGGCATTCGTCTACTGGCAGCTCACCGTCGGTTGGGGCTGGCCCGCGCCGGTGGCGATCGTCGCGGTGCTGCTGGTCTTCGCACCGCTGTTCGGCTTGCTGTTCGGCAAGGCCCTGGCGCCTACGCAGGGGCTCGGTGACGCCGAGAAACTCGTGATGACGATCGCCTTGCTCAGCGGGCTCATCGTGCTGGCGCGCTGGATCTGGAATCCCAACGAATCGCGATCGCTGACGCGTTTCTTCGCGGACAAGCCGTCGATCGATCTCGGCCCGGTCATCATCACCTGGCATCAGGCGCTCACCATGGCCGTGGCCGTCGCGGTCGCCGTCGCGCTGCGCATCCTGCTGTACCGCACCAGGATCGGCGCCGAGATGCGGGCCACCGTGGACGATCGTGCGCTGGTGGGCCTGACCGGCGCCGATCCCCGGCGGGCGAACCGGATCGCCTGGATGCTGGGCATCGAACTGGCCGCGATCGGCGGCATCCTCATCGCGCCGACCGTGGCGCTGGATGCCGCGCAGCTGTCGCTGCTGATCGTCAGCGCCTACACCGCGGCCATCTTCGGGCGTTTGCGCAACCTGCCGATGACGTTCGCGGGCGCGGTGGTGGTCGGCTTGCTGGAGAGCTACCTCACCGGGTACCTGCCCAGCAACGAGTACCTGCCCGGCCTGCGGCTGGCGGCCCCCGCGCTGCTGTTGTTCGTGGCGCTGCTGGTGTTCCCGCACGGCAGGTTGCGCGGTCGCGACCGCAAGCTCAGCCCGGTGCCGCTGCCCTCGATCAACGGATCGCTGGCGTTCGCCGCGGTGGTGGTCGTGCTCGGATTGATGCTGGCGACCATGCTCACCGAATCCGACCTGATCACCTATGGCGCGATGTTCGCCTGGGGTGTGGTCGCGCTGTCGTACGTGCCGCTGCTCGGTTTCGCGGGTCAGATCTCGCTGTGCCAGCTCAGCCTGGCCGGTGTGGGCGCGGTGGCCTACGCGCATCTGGGGCCGGAGGGCCAGTGGTGGGCCCTGCCCGCCTCGATGGGGATCGCGGGGGTGGTCGGGGCGGTGGTCGCGGTGCCCGCGCTGCGGCTGTCCGGGGTGTATCTGGCGCTGGCGACGGCGGCATTCGCCGTCGTCCTGGATCGCTGGATCTTCACCCTGCCCTCGTTCGAGATCCTCGGCGTGCGGATCTCGTTGTTCGACCAGGGCTCGGTGTCCTTGGTCGGGCCGGATCTGTTCGGCCTGGAACTGGACACGACCGCCGAGGTGACCGTCTTCGCCGCGGTGTGCCTGGCGGTGGCGGGGCTGGCGGTGGTGGTGTTGCGGCGCAGCCGATTCGGGCGTCGCCTGATCGCCTTGCGCGACAGCGAGGCCGCTTACGCGACCCTCGGTGGCAGCCTGCTGGCGGCGCGCGTGCTGGTCTTTGCGCTGGCGGCGGCCATCGCCGGATTGGGCGGCGCGCTGTACGGCATGCAGGTGCGGGCGGTCGCGCCCGAACAGTTCAATCTGGTGGCCGGACTGCCGATCTTCCTCATCGTGACCATCGCCGGTCTCGGTGCGGTCGGTGCGGGCCTCTTCACCGGCGCGGTCTTCGCCGGACCGCTGAACGTGATCCCCGTGTTGTGGCCGGGCCTGCAGAATCTGGCGCAAGTGCTGCCCGCGCTCGGCGGTATCGCCTTCGGCGGTGGCGTGTTGAAAGACGGTGCGATCGCTTCGCTGCGCGACGAGTGGGTGCCGATGCTGCGCGACCGGATCGTCGCCCCGCTGCTCGCGCTGATGGTTGTGGGGCTGTGGGCGCTGCGTCTGATCGACGTCGTCGACGGGTGGGGCTTCACCCTCGGTGTGGTGATCGCCGTGGTGGCGGCGCGCGTCTGGCATGGAGTGCGGAAGCGACCGGCGCCGGATCCCGCGGAGGTCCCGGTGGAGTGGTGGGGCATGCGGCGGCCGTGGACATCCGACGACGAGGAGGTGCTCGACCGTGCCGTCGCTACTGGAAGTTGACGATGTCACTGTCGTCTTCGGCGGTAACCGTGCGCTCGACGGCGCCGGATTACGCGCCGAACGCGGCGCGGTGACCGGACTGATCGGCCCGAACGGCGCGGGTAAGAGCACGTTGTTCGACGTGATCTGCGGGTTGCGCAAGCCGACCACGGGACGGGTGGCGATCGACGGCGCCGACGTCACCCGGCTGGGCCCGTCCCGCCGGGCCCGGCACGGCCTGGCTCGCACCTTCCAGCGGCTCGAGCTGTTCGGCAGGCTGAGCGTGCGCGACAACCTCTTGGTCGCGGCCGAACTCGGCCCGCAGCGCAGGCACGCCGCCCGGATCGTCACCGAGATCATCGACCGGCTCGGACTGCACGAGATCGCCGACGCCTGCACCGACGACCTGCCGACCGGCACCGGCCGCCTGGTGGAAGTGGGCCGGGCGATAGCGGCGCGGCCCAGCCTGATCCTGCTCGACGAGCCGGCCGCGGGCCAGGACCACACCGAGACCGAGCGGTTCGGCGAACTGCTGCGGTCGCTGGCCGACGACGGCACCGCGGTGCTGCTCGTCGAACACGACATGGGCTTGGTGATGAACGTCTGCGACGAGGTGTTCGTGCTCGATCTCGGCAAGGTGATCGCCTCCGGTCCGCCCGCGGTGATCCGCGCCGACGAAACCGTGCTCGCGGCCTATCTGGGAGACGTATGAGCGTGCAGAGTGCAACCGAAACAGTCACGACGACAATGGCTTCCGAGCCCGCCGGACTCCTCGCGCTGCGCGAGGTGCGCGCCGCCTACGACGCCATCACCGTGCTGCACGGCGTCGACCTGGACGTCGCGGCCGGACAGGTGGTGGCACTGCTCGGGCCCAACGGTGCCGGCAAGACCACCGCGCTGAAGGTTCTCGCGGGCATCCACCCGGTCGCCTCCGGGCGGCTGATTCTCGGCGGGCGCGACGCCACCGGAGCCGATCCGCGCGACCTTGCCCGCGCGGGCGTCTGCCTGATCCCCGAAGGCCGCGGTGTGTTCCCGAACCTCACCGTGCGCGACAACTTGCTCATGATGACCTTCACCGGACGGTCGAGGGAGGAGATCGAGGAGATCGCCTTCAGCCGGTTCCCGATCCTCGGCGAACGCGCGAGCCAGATCGCGGGCACCATGTCCGGCGGCGAACAGCAGATGCTGGCGCTGGCCCGTGGCCTGGCGACCGATCCCGCCGTGCTGCTGCTCGACGAACTGTCCATGGGCTTGGCCCCTTTGGTGGTCGGCAGGCTCTACGACGAGGTCGCCGAAATCGCCCGCCAAGGTGTCGCGGTGCTGGTGGTCGAGCAGTTCGCCGCCGCCGTACTGGACATCGCCGATCACGCGGCCGTGCTGGTGCGCGGCCGGGTGGTGCGGCAGGGACATCCCGACCGCGGAATCCGCAACGAATTGGCAGCCCTCTACCTAGGAAGTTCCACATGACCGAATCTCGCGCGGAGCGTTTCGTCCGCGAACTGCAGGAGTTGAAGATCCCCGATCCGGCGGCAGGACGCTCCGGGCTGTGGCTGCGCACCGGCGCGACGCTCATGGTGGCCGGGGTGGTGGTGGCGGTGCTGGCGTATTTCATGTCCCACGGCACCACCGACGCCCTCGCCCAGCGCGACGCCATCACCCTCGCCCTCGGCGGGGTGGCGGCGAGCGTGGTGGGTTCGGCACTGTTCCTGCGTTATTCGCTGACCAATTTCCTGCGGTTCTGGCTGGCGCGCCAGTCCTACGACCTCGACGAACTCGGTAATCGGGTGCTCGGCGCGGAGATTCGCTACGACGGGGTGGCCCCGGCGCCCCGCTGAGCCACCTGCCTGCGGGACCGAACGAACTCCCGCAGGCGAACACGGACAACGCCTGCTCCGGCCGGGGCCGGGCAGCGGCGGTGCACGCCATGCCCGGCGCAACCTCGCCGGGCACGGGAATCACCTCGGTGCACTGCCGCACCGGGGGACGGGGATCGGCTCGCGCGTCGTCCGCCTCGACTGGGGAGACGGAGGGCCACACGCGCGGTCGACCGTCGGGTGCCGCCGGTGCGGGAGGGACCTCTCGCACCGGCGTGCGCCGCGAGCGGCCGCGATACGAGGAAGTGGAGGTGCGCAAGTGTCCGGTGACACGAACGACGAGGGCATGAATTTCGAGCTCTCCGACGACCAGGAGCTGATCCGGAGATCGGTGGCGGAGTTGTGCCGCAAGTTCGACGACCAGTACTGGATGGCGAAGGACCAGGCGCACGAGTTTCCCACCGAGTTCTACGACGCCGTCGCGGGCGGCGGCTGGCTCGGCATCACCATCCCCGAGCAGTACGGTGGCCACGGCCTCGGCATCACCGAGGCCACCCTGCTCGCCGAAGAGGTATCGCGCTCCGGCGGCGGGATGAACGCGGCCAGCTCGATCCACATGTCGATCTTCGGCATGCATCCCGTGGTGGTGCACGGTTGCGAGGACTTGAAGCGGCGGACGCTGCCGCGCATCGCGAGCGGTGATCTGCACGTCTGCTTCGGCGTGACCGAACCCGGTGCGGGACTGGACACTCCGCGCATCACGACGTTCGCCCGTCGCGACGGTGACCACTACGTCGTGAACGGGCGCAAGGTGTGGATCTCGAAAGCGCAGGAATCGGAGAAGATCCTGCTGCTGACCCGCACAACCCCCTATGACGAGGTCACCAAGAAGACCGACGGCATGACGCTGTTCCTCACCGACCTCGACCGCGCGCACGTCGATATCCGGCCGATCGCCAAGATGGGCCGCAACGCCGTCACCTCCAACGAGCTGTTCATCGACGACTTGCGGGTGCCGGTGGAGGATCGGGTCGGCGAGGAGGGCGCCGGGTTCCGCTATCTGCTCGACGGACTGAATCCCGAGCGCATGCTGATCGCCGCGGAGGCGCTGGGCCTCGGCCGGGTCGCGTTGGACCGGGCGGTGCGGTACGCGAAGGAACGCGTGGTCTTCGACCGGCCGATCGGCATGAACCAGGGCATCCAGTTTCCCCTGGCCGATTCGCTGGCCCGGCTGGACGCGGCCGAGCTGATGCTGCGGAAGGCCACCTGGCGCTACGACAACGGAAAGCCCTGTGGGCGCGAGGCGAACACGGCCAAATACCTGTGCGCCGACGCGGGTTTCACCGCCGCCGATCGAGCGCTGCAGACGCACGGCGGCATGGGATACGCCGAGGAATACCACGTGTCCCGCTACTTCCGGGAGGCGCGCGTGATGCGCATCGCCCCAGTCAGCCAAGAAATGATCTTGAACTATCTGGGTTCGCATGCCCTGGGACTACCGAGGAGCTACTGATGGCGCAGCAGACATTGTTCGACCTCACCGGACGTTCGGCGCTGGTCACGGGCGCCGCGGGCGGGATCGGCTCCGCGGTGGCGCAGGCGTTGGCCGCCGCGGGCGCGGCCGTGCTGGTCACCGATGTCAACGGCGAGGCGGCCACCGCCGTCGCGGAGAAGATCGTCGCGAACGGCGGCAGCGCGGCAGGTCGGGCGCTGGACGTCTCCGACCGGAACTCCGCCGCGGCGGCCGCCGAGCAGGCCGCCGGACTGGCCGACGGTGTGCTGCACATCGTCGTGAACAACGCCGGTGTCACCGCACCGGCGATGTTCGCCGACACCACGGCGGAATCGGTGCGGCGGCTGTTCGACATCCACGCGCTCGGCACGATCAATTGCGCGCAGGCGGCGTTGCCGTTCCTGCCCACCGACGGCACCGGGCGGATCATCAACGTCACCTCCGCCGCGGGTATCGTCGGCACGCTCGGCCAGGTGAACTACTCGGCCGCCAAAGCCGCGATCATCGGCATCACCAAATCGCTGGCGAAAGAACTGGCACGCAAGAACATCCTGGTCAACGCGCTCGCCCCGCTGGCGGCGACGCCGATGACGCAAACCATCCGCACCGACGAGCGGTTCTCCGAGCAGATGCTCAACCGAATCCTGCTGCGCCGCTGGGCCGAACCGGAGGAAGTCGCGGGCGCCTTCGTCTTCCTCGCCTCCGACGCCGCCTCCTTCATCACCGGCCAGGTGCTGCCGGTGGACGGCGGCACGGTGATCTGATGACCGGCCCCATCCAGCATTCCGCGCCGGAGGCCGGGTCTCCCGGCCCGCCGGGCGCGGCGACGTCACACCGGACTGCCCGGGGGCCACTCGCCGGTGTCACGGTCGTCGCTTTGGAACAGGCGGTGTCCGCGCCGATGTGCACGCGCACCTTGGCCGATTTCGGCGCCCGGGTGATCAAGGTGGAACACCCGGGCGGCGGTGATTTCGCCCGGTACTACGACGATGTGGTGCACGGGCAAGCCGCGCACTTCGTCTGGGTCAACCGGGGCAAGGAGTCGGTCACCCTCGACCTGAAGTCGCCCGCGGGAGTCGATCTGCTGCACCGCCTGCTGAGCCGAGCCGACGTGCTGGTGTCCAACCTCGCGCCCGGCGCCACCGCGCGCCTCGGCCTCGCGCCGGCGGACCTGGCCGCGCGGCATCCGGACCTGATCGCGGTGGAGATCGACGGGTTCGGCGCGGGCGGGCCGCTATCCCACAAACGCGCCTACGACCTGCTCGTCCAAGCCGAATCGGGCGTCTGCGCGGTGACCGGCACCGCCGACGCCCCGGCCAAACCCGGGCCGCCGGTCGCCGACGTCACCACGGGCCTGTACGCGGCGCTGTCCATCCTGGCCGCACTGTGCGGGCGGGCTCGGGACGCGGCCCACGGCAACACCATCTCGGTGAGCTTGTTCGACACCATGGCCGAGATGATGGGCTACCACCTGACCTACGCGCGGCACACCGGCGTGGATCAGCAGCCGCTCGGGATGAGTTCACCGGCCGTGGCGCCCTACGGCGCGTATCGCACCGCCGACGGGCGAACAGTGGTGCTGGGCACCACCAACGACCGCGAGTGGCAGCGGCTGGCGATCGAGATCCTGGACCGCCCGGATCTCGCCGCGGACGAACGATTCCGCACCAACCCCGGGCGGGTGCGCCACCGCGGCGAGATCGATGACGTGATCGCCGCCTGGTGCCTGCGTCACGACCTGACGCGGATCCAGAAGATCGCCGACGACGCGGGGATCGGCAACTCCTGCTACCTCCGCCCCTCCGAGGTGCTCGACCACCCACAGCTCACCGAGCGCGACCGCTGGCGCAGCGTCGAGACTCCCGCTGGTTCGATCCCGTCCCTGCTGCCACCCGCGATCCTCGCCGGGTTCGAGCCGCCGATGGGCCCGGTGCCAGGCCTCGGCGCGCACACCGGCGCCGTGCTCACCGAACTGGGCTGCACCACAACGGATATCGAGGCACTGCGAGACGCCGGAGTGATCGGAGCACACCGATGAGCGGCGAGTCCGTGCTGCGGACGGAAGATCGCGACGGCGTGCGCACGCTGACGCTGAACCGGCCGCACCGCAAGAACGCGCTCGACGCCGAACTCTGGTCGGCGCTGGCCGACGCGCTGCGCGCGGCCGCGGCCGACCGCGCTGTGCGCGCCCTGGTGCTCACCGGCGCGGGCGGCGCGTTCTGCTCCGGTGCGGACATTTCGACGCCCGACAACGCGCACCCGGTCTACCGGATGCGCGCCCTCACCGACGTCGCGGTCCTGCTGCACGAACTGCCGCTGCCCACCGTCGCGAAAGTCACCGGCGTCGCGGTCGGCGCGGGGTGGAATCTGGCCCTGGGCTGTGATCTCGTCGTGGCCACCCCGGAATCGACGTTCGCGCAGATCTTCACCCGCCGCGGACTGTCGCTGGATCTCGGCGGCTCCTGGCTGCTGCCCCGGCTGATCGGCCTGCAACAGGCCAAGCGGCTGGCGTTGCTGGCCGAGACGATCGACGCCGCACAGGCCCTCGATCTGGGACTGGTCACCTGGATGGTGCCGCAAGAGGAGATCGACGAATTCGTCACCGATCTCGCCGCGCGCCTGGCGTCCGGACCGCCGGTCGCACTGGCCCAGACCAAGGCACTGCTGCACGAAGGCGCAGGTTCGACACTCCGGGAAGCGCTCGCGGCCGAGGCCAGGGCGCAGGGACTGAACTTCGCCACCGCCGACGCCCCGGAGGCGTTCGCGGCCTTCGCCGAACGACGTGAACCACGGTTCACCGGCCGATGGACGGTCCGGCGGCCGCCGATTCGTACCGCCGGGAATTCCGAGAACGGGAGATGAGATGCGTGAGGTAGTCATCGCCGGGGCGGTCCGCACCGCCGTCGGCAAGCGCAACGGAGGACTGGCCGGGGTGCACCCGGCCGACCTGTCCGCGCACGTGCTCGCCGCGCTGGCCGAGCGCTGCGCCCTCGATCCGGCACAGATCGAGGACGTGATCTGGGGCTGTGTATCCCAGGTCGGCGACCAGTCCAGCAACATCGGCCGCTACGCCGTGCTGGCGGCCGGCTGGCCGGAAAGCGTTCCGGGCACGACGGTGAGCCGAGCCTGCGGCTCCAGCCAGCAAGCACTGGATTTCGCGGCGCAAGCCGTGCTCTCCGGACAGCAGGACATCGTGGTCGCCGGAGGCGTCGAAGTGATGAGCCGGGTGCCGCTGAACGCGGCGAAGGCTTCCGGCGCTCCCTACGGGCCGAAAGCGTTGGCGCGCTATGACGGCTTCGCGTTCAACCAGGGCATCTCGGCCGAACTGATCGCGAAGAAGTGGGGGTTCGACCGCACCCGGCTCGACGAGTACTCCGCGCGGTCGCATGAGCGTGCCGCCGCCGCCCAGGACGCGGGCGCGTTCACCGACCAGATCGTGCCCGTGAGCACCGAAGAAGGTGTGGTGGACGCGGACGAGGGGATCCGGCGCGGCACCACCGCGGCGAAGCTCGCCGGCCTGAAACCCGCGTTTCAGGATGACGGTGTGATCCACGCGGGCAACGCCTCACAGATCTCCGACGGCGCGGCCGCCCTGCTGGTGACCACCCCGCGCAAGGCGCGCGAGCTGGGCCTGACGCCGCTGGCCCGCTACCGCGCGGGCGCCGTAGCCGGTTCCGATCCGGTGCTGATGCTCACCGGTCCGATCCCCGCGACGGAGAAGGTGTTGCGCAAAGCGGGTCTCGCGCTGGCCGACATCGGCGTCTTCGAGGTGAACGAGGCGTTCGCGCCCGTCCCGCTCGCCTGGCTCGCCGAGACCGGCGCGGATGAAGCGCTGGTGAATCCGCTGGGCGGAGCGATCGCACTCGGCCACCCGCTGGGCGGGTCCGGCGCCGTTCTGCTCACCCGGATGCTGCATCACATGCGCGACAACGGCATTCGCTACGGCTTACAGACCATGTGTGAGGGTGGCGGCACCGCGAACGCCACCGTCGTCGAACTGATGTCCTGAACGGAGGCACCCAGTGCGACGAGAGCTGTTCACCGCCGACCACGAGGCATTCCGGGAGTTGGCCCGGCATTTCGTGGCGAAGCGGGTCGCGCCGGACTACTCCGCGTGGGAGAAGGACGGCAGAATGCCGCGCGAGATCTTCGCCGAGATGGGCGAACTCGGGTTGCTGGGCTTCGCGGTGCCCGAGGAACACGGGGGAGCGGGGATACGCGACTACCGCTACAACGTGATCCTGCAAGAGGAGGCGGCCCGGGCGCTGGTCACGCTCGGCACCGTGCGCACCCAGCTCGACGTCATCCTGCCGTACTTCCTGGAGTACGCCGACGCCGCGCAACGGCAGCGATGGTTTCCCGGGCTCGCGTCGGGGCGGCTGCTCACCGCGATCGCCATGACCGAGCCGGGCACGGGCTCGGATCTGGCGGGGATGCGGACCAGCGCGGTACGCGATGGCGAGGACTATGTGCTCAACGGGGCCAAGACTTTCATCACCGGCGGTCTGCTCGCGGATCTGGTGATCGTGGTGGCACGCACGTCTACCGACCCGGACAACCGGCGCGCCGGGCTCACCCTGCTGGTGGTGGAGGACGGAATGCCCGGCTTCAACCGCGGCCGCATGCTGGAGAAGATGGGCTGCAAGGTGCAGGACACCATGGAGCTGTCGTTCCGCGACGTCCGGGTACCGGTGGCCAACCGGCTCGGCGCCGAGGGTGCGGCGTTCGGCTATCTCGGGCACAACCTGCCACAGGAACGGCTGACCGTCGCGGTCGGCTCGGTCGCGCAGGCGCGTGCCGCGATCGCCGCGACCGTCGCCTACACCAAGGAGCGCAAGGCATTCGGCACGCCGGTCGCCTCGTTCCAGAACACGAAGTTCGAACTGGCCGCGATGTCCGCGGAAGTCGAAGCGGCTCAGACCATGGTCGACCGTGCGGTGCTCGAGCTGGTCGAGGGCACCCTCTCCGGCGCGGACGCCGCCCGCGTGAAACTGTTCTGCACCGAGGTACAGGCCCGCGTCGTGGACCGTTGCCTGCAATTGTTCGGCGGATACGGGTACATGATGGAATACCCGATCGCCCGGCTGTACACCGATGCGCGCGTGGCGCGTATCTATGCGGGCACCAGCGAGGTCATGAAGATGATCGTGGCCCGGGATCTGGGCCTGTCCTGAACATCGCAGTGCCACGTAACGGCTCTGGTGTGGCGACGGCCTGTGCCTTGGCATCCGTCTTCGCGGGTCCACTCTCCCGATATTTCGCGGGAGGCGGGCACCGCACCGCTGGGGACAGTCGTCGTGGTGGGCCGCAAGACGTCGCGTGAACGCAACACGCCCCGGTCTTAACCGAAGCCGACCACGCCCGAGCTATGCGCGCTGTGCCCGCTCGAAGGCTGCGACGATCGCCGGTCGATTCCGGTCGCAGATGTCGTTTCCCGGGCCTGATGGCTGCGCGGTCAGGGACGCATCGGATGGGACGATGTTGATTCCGATGTTGCCGTTGGCGCTTTCGGCGAAAGCCGTGCAGGCTTTGCCCTCCCAGGTGTTCAGGGTGACGCGGCGGCCGACGATGTCGGTGAAGGCGCGTGATTGTTTGTTTTCGCCCCACGCCGGGATCGGTTCGCGCATCCAGCTCACCGTGATCAGTCCCTCTGTTTCCGAGCCCCAGTTGCAGGACTCCGCGACTACCTGACCGTGTTTTTCGTCGATTGTTCGTTGCGGAGCCAGCCCTTGCTTGCCGACAGCGTTGAAGACTTCATCCGGGGTCACCAAGGTGCACACATCCAGGCCCGATATCGGGCTCACGCTGGGCGCGGCGGGTGTAGTGGAGGCTGAGGCGTTGGCTGTGGTCGTCGCTGATGTGGGTGTGTGTGCGGCGTCGTGATCCGAGCCGGAGCATCCGGTGATGGCGAGTACAGCCGCAGCCGGTGCGATCACTGCGAGGTGTGTGCGGGCAAACCTAGACAAGCCAACTCCTTTGCGCGCCGGGGTAGTCATCGAAGTCGTCGGGCCAATCGCTGGGCCCGACCGTATCGGGCTCCCGCATCCGGCGGCGGCTCGGGCCTTGCGTCGTTTGGTCCGGCTGGGGCGTTGGTGGACTGACCGGCGGCGTGCTTGGCGCCGTGGTCGCTGGGAGATCGGGCTCGCTCAGGGCCCAGGGCCATATGTAGTGCGGCGATGATTTCAACGCCACCACCTCGGGCGGCAGGCCCGGCGCCAGATGTATTTCGATAATCGCAGCCCGAACACCGCCTTGCCCGCTGTAGTCCGGAACAGCCGCTGTAACAGCGTGCGGTGGACGAACGAGGCGGCGATACCGGCTGCCACACCGGCCACGACCGGCGAAGCGGCAGCGTCCGGGGATTACCCCATCACGTACCAGACCACCGCGCCCACGGCGATGTGCAGCAGCATGTCGAGAACGAACGCAACAGCGAGCACAGGGAAGCCGACCCGCGTCGACTCACGGCCGGGTGGTCGTCGGCCCGTCATCAACTCGGTGTCGGCGCCAGTCGTACCAAAATGCACCGAGGAGCTCCGAACTGGCGGGGAGTCCTCGAGCGGCAGATTGCGGCGAGCTGTCATCTCTTCTGTCAGGGTCTCCGGAGTACTCGTGTCGTCGTTCATTCGATCGAGAGATTAGGACCAGAGGACTGATGTCGGCTTCTTTCGGCCCAACCCTCGGGAGTCGCGTTCATCCCTTGGCTGTGACGGTCCATATCGCCAGCTCGGCTTCGCGAGACGGTGTCCCGTTCCACGGATGGTTCCGAAAACCATTGTCCACGAGGTACTCCATGTATTTCGCTCCGGCATAACCCCAATTGGTGATATCCAGCTCGGCCGTCCTCTGTCCGAGTTCGCTTTCCTTCCACACATGTGCGATGTCGGTGGCGATCGGGCGGAGGTCATCCGGCGTTGCCGCCGTGGGTACATCGAGGGTGATGAGGAATACCATTTCATCCAGTCGGCTGGGATCTCCCACCACGTCCACAGAAATGAGACACGCTCCCACCGGTAGGTGCGTCGCTGCCAGGGCGGTCTTCAATTCCTTGGTAACCAGGGGATCGGCAGAGAGGGCGGGGCAGCTTGCTGGTTTGGCTGTCGTCGAGGTCGTCGTCGAGGTCGTCGCCCCGCTCGGCTCCGCCGCCGAATCCATCGAGCTCCCCCAACCGCAACCCGCCAGCACTGCGACACCGGCGACGACGGCCAGCAGACTCGATCCGGTACGAACCATCGACCCCACCATGTTCCCTCCGCTCAGGTTCGACTCAGCCATGGACAGCGCGTCACCCTCGACGCATCTCTCGCGAGAGCAGCAGGCACCCCCCGATATGACCGAGGTTTCATATTATCCGTCGCAACCCGAGAGGCCCTGCGCCAGAGTCGCTCGCTACGCGGCGACCAAGTTCGAGGTACTGCCGCGTCGCTGGGCCGTGGAGCGGTCGTTCGGCTCGACCAGCTCCGCCGCTGCCAGCTCCTCGGCCGACGCCTCGGCCTTCTTCCTCGCCACGGCATTAAGTGTCGTCATCACGGCACCTCCGCGCTGAACTTCGTTCAGCGCGTCAGGCCGCAAACACCGTTAGATCCACAGTCCCGCTGCCGGGTTCAAGCACGCGCTCACCGCCGACTTCTTCGACGACCCGACGATCCGCGCGGCGCTGGCAGACCACGACTTCAGCGTCGTGTTCACCTGGATTCGCGAAGCAACCGGGCTCTCACAACTTCAACTGGCCGCGTTGCTCGACCTCACACAATCCAGAATCTCAGCCGTCGAACGCGGAGAACGCCGTCTCACCAGCGCCAAGCTGGTCGCCAGAATCGCCGACACCTTCGCGATCCCCGCCTCGCTGCTCGGGTTCGGCTCCGGGACTGCGAGTAATCTGGCCCGCGAGGAGGTGACGTGGGTGGAACGTAGAGACTTCATCACCCTGGCAACCGCAGCCGCACTCGGTTCCCATCTTCACCCGCAACTCGACCGGCTGGGCAGCATCCTCCCTGACCGGCTCGAGCCAGTCACCCGACCGCACATCGGATCCGCCGACATCGACGCGATCGAAGCCATCACCGAAGGATTCCGGCGATGGGACCTCGCGCACGGCGGCGGACTCTGCCGGACCGCGGCACTCACCCAGCTGCACCAAGTCCGCACCCTGGAAGGCGCCGCATGCACCACGGACGTTCGAACACGTCTGTGGATCGCCACCGCCGACCTGGCAAGCATGGCCGGCTGGCTGGCCTACGACATCGAAGAACACGACTCGGCCCGCAAACTGTGGACATACGCCCTGCAAACCGCCCACCGCGGCCAAGACCATCCGCGCAGCACCGACCTGACGGTCAGCATTCTCCTCGACATGGCCCACCAGTCATTGCACCTGAAACGACCTGATGAAGCACTGAAATTCGTGCAGCTCGCCTCATCGACCGCCGCCAACAGACGCCATCCGATAAGCACCATCACCGCCGGATACATCGCAACGGTAACGGGGTGGTGCTGGGCATCCCTAAACGACTCCGCAGCCACCCAGCGCGCCCTCGGGCTCTCCGAAGACCGCTACGCCGCAGCCGAACCCGACACCATCCCCTCCTGGGCCTGGTTCGTCACGCCCGCGGAAATCGCCGCTCAACACGGCCATGCGATGTATCTGCTGTCGCTCTCGGATCCTAAGTTCGCGCCATCGGCGGTCGAGCGCCTGTCCACCGCGATCCCCGGACACGCCAGCGAACATGCGCGCAGCCGCGCCGTCGCCTTACCCACCCTTGCCGGCGCCTGTCTGCAAGCGGGTGATTTCGAGTCGGCCAACCGGTACGGGCGCGAGGCGATCACGGCGATCACCGAGCTGTCTTCACCCCGCTGCTACGTCCGCCTCCGCGACCTGGACGGTATAGCCACCCAGCACGACGGCGCCCCGATCATCGCTGAATTGCGCAGCGATCTGAGAACAGTCCTCGCTACTGCGGCCTCATGACCACAGAAGGCCAGCTTCCCGGTCGCGCAGCCGTGCGCGCCGCATGCCAAGCTTTCGGCGTCGACGACCGCGACGCGCAACTGCTGCATCATCGGTCGAACGCAGTGTGGTCGCTACCGCACGCTGATCTCGTCGTGCGCCTGGCGCCCGACACCGCCTACCGGCGCGAGCGCGCCCACACCGCCGTCGCCGTCACGCGGTGGCTGGCAGCCGAAGCCCAACCCATCGCGCTCGCTCCAGCGTCCGGAACCCAGCCAGTCACCGCCAACGGCGCGATCTCCACGTTCTGGCCCTACCGCCCCTCGCTAGATCGGCCAAGCCCGGCCGACCTCGGCACACTCGTACGGCGGCTGCACTCGGTGGCGCAGCCACCGTTCCCCCTGCCTCGATACCAGCCACTGCGACGGCTGTTCGAAGCCCTAGCCCTCGATGACGAGCGAACGATGCCCGCGCTCACCGGCTCTGATTGTGCTTGGTTGACCGACCGCACCAAGGCACTGGTCGACCAGTTCGTGGAGACCGATTTCCCGCTCGGGGAAGGTCTTGTACATGTCGATGTCCACAGTGAGAATGCCGTCCGCGAACACGGGCAGTGGGTGCTGATCGACTGGGACCAATGCAGCATCGGGCCACGCGAACTCGACCTGGTAAACGGATTGCCCGACCACTTCCACCAACCACAACACGAGCGGGCACGCTTCGCGGAGGCGTACGGCTACGACCTTCTCGACTGGCCCGAATGGACCTTGCTGCGCGACATCACCGAACTGCACTCCCTCGGCGCCTACATTCGGCTCGCACCGGGCAAACCCGTGGCGGCCGAAGAACTACGACATCGCATCCGATCCCTACGAGCGGGCGACAGGGCCGTGGTGTGGCACGCGGTCTCTTGATCGCGCACGTCCGTCCTCGATGTCGCGACGTCACAGTTCCAGATCGGTATCGAACTACGGACCGAAAAGTCGGGGAGTCGTCCACGCCGACGTCGTTTCACCGGGCCTGGCGGTGGCCCGGTGGATTTGATCTTCGGTCGCACTCCGTGCCTGGTTCGGGCGGTGCTGTTCGGCATCGATGCAGCGGCGAACCTCGGAAATTCGTACCTTGCCCGTGCAGTCGCTGATGTCGGCACTGAGCCTGTGTTCGGGCACGAGTGTCCGGAGGATGACTTCGGGATCAACGTAGCGCTCCAACCCGTGAATTCGCGCCGCTGGCGGCGATGCTCATCCTGGACATCAGTGAATCCCATTGCGTCAGAGAACGTTTGGCTCGACCGGCTGATCGACCCGTCCACCAACCCAGCCACCGGCTGGAGGCACAGGACGTCACCCAGGCGTATGCGCGAGGATGGCGGCGGCCAGCTCCTCGTGCACCTCCGGCGGCAGCGTGTGGCCCATGCCTGCCACGACCATCAGCCGCGCCCCGGGAATCTGCTCGGCGATGATCGCGCCGTGGCCCGGCTTGACCGGCTCGTGGCTGCCCTCGATGACCAGCGTGGGTGCTGTCACCTTGTGCAGTACGTCCACCGGCTCGAAGTTCGGCTCGGCCGCTGCGGCCAGCCGGTGGTTGACCACCGCGGACAGGTCGCGGGCCCGGTCGTAGATCCGTTCCTGTAGCCGACGCGCCTCGTCCTCGTCGAACGGCAACCCGGTGCCGTGCAGCAGGCGCTGCTCTGCGACCATGCCGTCGATGCGGGCGCGCCGGTCCTCTGGCGGTGGGGTGGCCATCAGTGCGCGGTAGAAGGACGTGAACTCAGGCGCCGGCTCGGGCAGGCTTCCCTCGGTCTGGGGCTGCCCCAGCAGCGCCCGCATGAGCACCTGACCTTCGCCGCCGCCCAGCGGCGAGGAGCCGATGACGGTCAGCGAGCGCACCCGCTCCGGCCGCTCCACCGCGATGAACTGGGCGAGCAGCCCGCCCGCCGAGTGGGCTACCAGGTGCGCGCTCCGCAGACCGTGGGCGTCCATCACGCGGTACCCGTCGTTCTTGATGTCGTGCCACGTGTACGGCTCGGCCGCGAAGTCGACGGTGTCCGACATGCCGGTGTCACGGTGGTCGTACCGGATCACCCGACGGCCTCCGGCGACTAGGCGGTCGATGAACTCCTCCGGCCACAGGATGCCCTGGGACATCGACCCCATGATCAACAGGATCGGCGTATCCGTCACGGCGCCGAACTCTTCACTCCAGATGTTCACGTCACGCATATCAGAGCCTGTCCTTCCGGCCGCTTCCGGCCTCGTACGAATATCTACGGCCCGATCGGGCCGTAGTGGGATCCCGTCGTACCGATCTGTGGAGCGGATGAATTCCTTCAATCCTTACCGCCTCGTTTGTAGTACTCCGCATGAAGTGTTCGAACCATAGTGCTACAACTGGAGTGGTGTCAAGTGGACGCGAGTCCCCAACACCGCCCGGCGTTGATTCACGCAACGATCGAAGTGTTCTCGGGTGTGCGGACTTGCGCGCCATTGTCGCGGCCGTACGCGATCCGGCAGCCGCCCACGACCAGGTGACCGACCCTGCGCGTGGCATCAAAAATGGCGGATACCAACACATTCCGCGTACTTGTGGTGTCAAATTGCCGTTGATCGTCGGTGTTGCAGACGACCGGTGTAACAGACAGGAGTGCGCGCGTGCCACGTGAAATCGATTCGGCTGTCTTCCCACATCTGGATGCGGACCTGGACCGGGTCCGTGACGTTCTCGGCCCCGTACGGTTGCGGAGCAGGCCTGAACTGACCGCACTCACCGACGGAGGGCCGGATACCTCGCGCCGCTTGGTCCGTCCCACCTTGACATTACTGTCGTACTACCTGCTCACCGATCCCGCGGCACCGGCCGACGACCGGGTGGTGCGCGCCGCCGCTGCCGTGGAGTTGCTGCATCTGGGCTCGCTCTACCACGACGACGTCGTCGATCACGCGTACGAGCGTCGAGGCCGTCCCAGTGCCAATGTGGTGTGGGGTTCACACATGGCGGTACTGGGTGGGGATTCGGTAATGCTCACGAGTGTGCGCATGCTGGCCGAACTAGGCCCGCGCGAAGTTCTCGCGGGAGCGATCGCGGGCGAGCAGATGTGCGCGGGCATGGTGATCGAGGCCGCCGACCTCTACGTGGCTTCCCGCAGCGAGCAGTCCTACCTCGAAGCGATCGACGGCAAGACAGCGGCGGTGCTCTCGCTGGCATGCCGGGTGGGCGCGATGCAGGCCGGCCGCCCCGCCGATCAAGAAGAGGCGCTGGCGCTGTTCGGCAGGCACTTCGGGCTGGCCTATCAGCTGCATGACGACATCCTCGATCTGACCTCGACCGCCGAAGAAATGGGCAAGCCCGTCAACGCGGATCTGCCCGAGGGCATCTACACCCTTCCCGTCATCCGCGCCGCTGCCCGAGACCGGGACCTGGCCAACATGCTGCGCAGAGCGATGACGCGTGAGCAAGCCGCACGTGCCCGCGACCTCGTCATCGCCTCCGGCGCCGTGCACGAGGCGCGGACGAAAGCCGATGAAATCATGGACGAGGCTGCTGGTCAGCTCGCCATGCCTGCTGTCGACCCCCGCGCCCGCCACGCGATGATCGAGTACGCCCGGTCCGTACTCGACCGGCGAACTGCCGGTCCCGCGGTCATCCGGCAACCGACGCGGCCGTCCCGGACGCACGGTGCGGGGCTTTCGCCGCAGCTTACGCAATGGTTGCGCGGTTGGATGGTGGACACCGGCCTGGCCACCTCCGCGGCCGAGGCCGACTACCACCGGTGGATGGGAGCGATCCGCATCCCGGCACAGACGTTGGCTCCAGCAGCGGACGCGGCCCGTGAACAGACCGCGTACGGCATGGCCGTGCTGGTGCTCGCGTGGGACGACCTCTTCGAGGATCCGCAGTTGCGGGATCCGGAAGCCGTCACCGCGCTGAAGCGTGGCATGGTGGCGATACTGCGCCAGGACCCCGCGACGCCATGGCGGTCCGGCGCGATCTCGAAAGCTTGGGCGAGCTTGTGGCCGCATCTGCGCGAGGGCCGGACCACCCGCTGGCAGGAGCGTTTTCTCGACGGCATCGAGGAGTGGTTCGAAGCCGCCGAACGCGAAGCGCACCACCGCATCAACGGCTACATCCCTTCCACGGCCGACTACCTCCCGCTGCGGATGTCGACCAGTGGGGTCGAAACCGCCCTCGCCTGCATGGAGGTGTACCAGGACCGGGAACTGCCGTCGATGCTGCGCGATCACCCCGTGATCCGGCGTCTCGAGGAACTCGCCTTCTGGGTGACCTTCGTGGAGAACGACTTGGTGGGGCTGGACCAGGACGAGGCAGACCGAGTCCCCTACAACCTGGTGCGGGCGGTCCGTCACGAGACCGGTTGCACCCGCCGCGAAGCCGTCGAACAGGTGCAGCGCCAGGTGGCCGACCAGCGCGCTCAGCTCGAGGCGGTGATCCACTATGTTCCCGCGCTGCTCCGCGTGCTTCCCGGCCTGTCGGGCCGGGGGAAGGACTACGCGGAGATGTACATGAACATAACGAGCGTGGGGCTCTGGGGACGTGAGAGTGACAGGTACGAGCAAACTTCCACTCCCGCAGCACCGGATCTGGAACGCTTGCGCAGCGAAATCTACCTCTCAGCCGACGAACCGGCTCCGACCGCGCGCTGAGCCCCCCAGCCGGCACAGCAGCGGTGTGTCCCCGCGCGACCAGCAAGGTGGGTCGCGCGGGGACACACTCAGTGCTTCGTCGGTTGTCCAGACCTCGTGGGGCCGGGGACGCGGATCCGGATCGTAGTTCGTAGTGACGAGCGGGTGCGCAGATGGAAAGCACCCAGGCCGACGAGGGCGCTCGCGGTGAACCAGGTCAGTTGGACGGCAAAACCTCCGAACGGCGTGGTGTCGGAGAAACCGGCCGCGGTCGAAGCCTGCATCGCCCCGTAGGAGGGCAGCCAGCGCACGAGTTCGCTGTCCGCCCCGGCGCTGGCAATGGGGTTTTGCACGGCCATGTCGAAGCAGCTGATCATCGCGATGGCGAACATGCCCTCCACTTCACGGCGCAGCAGCGCGCCGAGCGCGACACCCAGCGCCCCGTAGGTCATCGCCGCGCCGAACAGCGCCACAGCGAGCAGGACGGGCTGCCGAGGCGACCAGTAGCAGCAGATGACAGCGGTGGCATACGCGCAGACCACCATCGAGGCCACCACCAGGCACGCGATCTTCGCCAGGGCCAGCGCCACCCGAGGATATCCGGCCATCGACAGACGCCGGTCGAATGCTCCGCTGCTGAAAGTCGCCGCGAACATCATGAACCCGATGATCAGTGAAACCGCGGTGAGAGCGCCGCTGATCTGGGCTAGCTCGTTCCCGTTGGCGCGCAGTACGAGACCGGTGTCCCGAAGCCGGAACGGTACCTCGACGTCGGTGACGGCCACGCGCACCAGAGTGATCAATATGGGGACGAAGACTGCCACCAACAGCATGGCGAACCGGTTACGAGCATGCTCGACGAGGCCGTAACGCGTAGCGATCGCGAACAGCCGCACACCGTCGCTCATCCTGCCCCCTCTTCTCTGCCCCGCAGAACGCCGTCGTGCAACCGCCACACCTGATCCAGCTTGTCGGTGTCGTGCGCCAGATGCGAGACGACCAGAACAGACCGACCGGTGTCACGGAACTCCGCGACCAGATCCCAGAAACGTAGATACGTCTCCCAGTCGAAACCTTGGTATGGCTCGTCGAGGAGCAGAACCTGCGGATCGTGCATCACCGCCAGGGTCAGGTTGAGCTTCTGTCGCGTGCCGCCGCTCAGCGTCGCGACCCGCTCACCGGCATACTCGGCGAAACGCAAGGTTTCCATGGTCTGCTCGGCCCGCCGCAAGTCCGGAATCGCATAGGCCGCCGCGAAGAAGTCCAGGTGCTGACGAACTGTGAACGCGTCGTTCAAGACCACCTGTTGCGGACAGTAGCCGAATCTCCCACGGTGCCGGACCACCCCCCGGTCCGGTCGCAGACCTCCGGAAAGGATCTTCAGCAACGTGGACTTACCTACCCCGTTCTCACCCACGATTCCCACCAGCGCGCCCGCGGGCAACACGAAGTCGACGCCACGCAGCACCAACCGCCTGCCATATGAGTGGTGGACGTCCTCCACTTCCATGATCGCCCCTGCCTGCCGCCGACGTATGACCCGGCAGCCGTTCGCATGCTACCAATCGACGACGAAAACCCGTGCCACGTCGGCAAATTCCGCGCTGCGCGCACTCCGGTAGCGAGAGTGCGCAGCGCGGCGCGGTACGCCCACCACACCGGCTTCCGCAGTGCAGCGATTTGAACCGTCCTGCGCGGTGCGAAATCGTTCAGCGGGGATATAGGGTGATCCGCGCGTTGTGTTCGGGGCTGAGGCCGGTGTGATAGCGACGCGGGGGTTCGACGAGTCCGGTGGCCGCACCGATGCGGCGATGCTCGAGGACCGTGCGGAAGAGGATGCGCGCTTCCGCCAGGGCGAATTGGGCACCCAGGCAGCGATGCGCACCGGCGCCGAAGGTCAGCCAGGTGCGGCCGTTCGGTGGCTTGTCGAGGAATCGTTCGGGGCGGAACGCCATCGGGTCCGGGTAGTGCCGTGGTGATTCGTGAATGAGCAGGATCGGGACTATCACGATAGCGCCTTTCGGGACTCGGACACCGTTGACCACGGTGTCGCGCAGTGCCCGCCGCCCGGTGAACGGTGACACCGGGCGGACCCGCATCGTTTCGGCGACCACGGCGTCGAGGTATGCGTCGAGCCGGGTACTGTCACCGGCGTCGACCGCCGCGTCGAGCTCGGCCATGGCTGCCGGGTGGACGGCCAGCAAGGCGGCGATCCAGCCGAGCGTGATCGCGGTGGTCTCGTAGGCGCCCAGCAGAATGCCACGCATATTGCGGGCCAATGCGGCGTCGTCGTGCTGATCCAGTTCGGTGCCGACATACCGGGACAGCACATCTTTCCGGTCGTTCCCGTCGTCGGGCGTGGCCCGGCGCGCGGCGATTTCCTCGATGATGATGGCGTCGACCTCGGACTGGCGCCGGGTGAGCGGCGGGTAGGGCAGCGTGTAACCACCGACCAGCGGGGTGAGCAAGGTGACGGCGAGAAATCCGCGACTTTCTATCTCGCCGAACCACCGGCTCACCGCCTGTTTCAGCCGGTCCTTGCGGGGCGCAGCCACGTCGCCGAAGACGACGCCGAGCAGCACGCCGATGGCCAGGTCGTAGCCGACCTTCAAGAACTCGAACGGTTCACCGACAGGCCAGGTCGGCAGTTCGCGCTGGACCACCTCCACCATGAGATCTTCGTAGGACCGGAGTGCCTTGCTCTGGAACGGCGGCGAGAACAGTTGACGTTCGCGCCGATGTTCGTCACCGTCGAGGAAGATCAACGTCTGCTTGCCGAACATCATGTCGTGGCTGGAGAAGCGGCTCAGCACCTGCCCGACCGAGAAGTCGTCATGGTTGGCGAACAGTTCTCGCACATCGTCCATGTTGTAGGTGACCAGCATGGCCGGGAATCCCGGCGGCGAAACGACGAACCGTTCGCCCAATTCGAGCAAGGGGGAACCGTGCGTGCCGGGGCGCATCAGTCCACCGATCTGCGCGATGTTGCGGGTGCGTAGCCGGGGAAGTTCACGCAGAGATATCGGGGCATGCGACATGCAGCCATCCTTGACCGGTGGCTCGGCGACTGGCAAACATGAAATCCCCGCTGTGGCAATAGGCCCCGAGCGCCTGCCACTCCGGCGCAGGTGGTCGAGTCAGCGCTTCGCTGCGGTCACGGCGCCATCCCACTCGGCGACGCGGCGGCCGCCTGGCCGATCCGGCCCGCCGGTGACACCGTGCGAGGCACCTCGAACATACACTCGAATGTCGCGCTATCTGGTGCGATTCTCTCCCCGCGGATGTTCAGGAGATTCAGTCGTCTTCGAGCTGGGGTCTAATTGCTCGGCGCGTTCGCGTTCCCGGTCCAAAGCGTCGCGAGAGGACGCCGCCGCCTGTCGGTGTTCGGATGCTTGCTGCTCCAACCCGGTGGCGTGGGCGGCTTTGGCGTCGGCCTCGGCAGCGGCAGCGCGCGCCTTCGCGGCGGTCTCGTCGGCGAGCGCTTCACGTTGCCGAACCTGCCGGGTCTGCTCCACGGTCTGGGCGCGGATCTGCTCGGCTTCGGCATGGCGCTGCTGGGTGCGTCTACGTTGCAGCGCCCATGCGAGCGCTGCCAAGAGCAGAACTACGACAACCGCGATGACGATGATCCAAACGATGGTGCTGGTGGCCATCTCCGGCTCCTTGGAGTTGGTTGCGGATGAGTGACGTCGCTGTATGCGGGTCGGGCGTGCGGACGGGTCGGTGATTGTGGTGGCGGCCCTCGACAGCGCGGTCCAGGCATTTCCTCAGCAGCGCCACACCGATGACCAGGAAAATGAACTCGATGGTCCCCAGGATCGGAATACCGAGGAGGTATCCCGCGATGAGCGGGATGACTCCGGCGATGATCATGGCGACTTCTTGGCTTCGAGATATGGACCCGAGACTCCGTGCCCGCGCGGACGAGCGCCGGTCGGTGTCGACGCAGTCAGATCATCCTCGCCTATGGCGGGTGACCAGCGACTTTCACCTGTAAGCCTTCAGTCAACTCCGCTGCATTCGTTGATGTCAATGCCGGGTGATGGCGGCGTTGGCGGTGCCTGGGGCCGAGGGCGCGGTGAATCTCCGAAGGGAACAGGTCGGTGGAGCCCGCCGCGCATACCATCACGACTCGCGCCGACTGCTGATGGTCCCATTCGGTCTCGGCGGACCGATGGCGGATTGCCCATCGGTGCCGCCGTAGTCGGCCCTACGGGATGAGCTGTTCACGCAATGCGTGTGGATTCCCGACGGGTGTGTGGGTGCTGGGTGTGGCGACGGCCTCGCGGCGAGTCAGTGCGGCCCAGCAGGCCCGTCCAACCGTGGAGAATCGGCATCACCGCTGCGACCACGGTCGGGCTCACCTTCGGTGCCTGATCTCTCACCGGCACTCTTTCCGATTCGGCGCGGTTTGACCATGCGCCGGCTGCCGACGGCCGGAGCATCGTCACCAGCTCGTTTCCGCCGCAACGCGTCGAGATCGACGACACTCCCCTCCGGCCCGGCACCGCCCGGATGATCCTTCGGAGCCGGGTGCCGTGCCGCGCCGGGGTCGACCGGCCACCACCCTGTCTCCCGCTGCAGTTCCGATCGCAGTACGGGCTTGGTCGGCGCAGGATCATAGACGGAGCCCCTTTCCGAGCGCCGACTCTTCGGCAGACGCTCACCGGCCTCTTCCGCCACGCGCCGCGGGCGACGCGGTAGCCGGGTGACTTTTGACATGCCGTCTCCTGCTCCGGGGGTCTCCACAGCCTTCATTCCTTTTTCCGACTTCCTGCGCAACCGTTCCAGCTCGTCGAACTTCTTTCCGCCGGCCCTTGGCAAGGATTCCCGTCCCGGCGCTTCGCGCTCCGACATCGAGCTAGCAGCTGACGAGTGCCACGGTACCCGTCGGAACCACGACCTCTGGTACTCCGAGCGGATGATCGAACTTATCGCTGCTTGCTTCGCTCACGTCCGTATTCTCCCTCAGGGGTAACCACTGAGCACCCGGAGCCAAGCCCGCACGCCGCGAGGGTGGCAACCCGGCACACCGCATCGGGCCGGGCGCGCGGGGACGATCCACGGCCAGACCAACACGTCACTGCCCCGAGTGCCGTTGCAGAATCAGCGCCCGCAGCCGTCGTGATACTCGAGACCGGGGGCGTAGAACGACCAGGTGGCCTCGTCGAGCACGGACGACATGCGCCGGCAGGCGACCCGCAGCGGATCGGCGCGTAGTTCATCGAGGCCGCGCAGATCCCACAGGGCGATCGTGTGGTCGGCAGTGCCGATTCCCAAAGTGTGCCCATCCGGCGCGAAGGCAACCGGCCGCAGCGGGCCGCCGGTCTCCATCGGCGGACCCAGTGGGCGCGGACGCGGACGGTCGGTGAGGTCCCACAGTCGAGCCGTATCGGCGACCACCGCGAGGGTGCGGCCGTCAGGGGCGAATGCCAGGTGACGAACGGAGCCCGGATAGCCGGGAAGCGGCTGGCCCAGGAGCGAGGGGCGAGCGCGATCCGTAACGTCCCACAGCAGCACGCCCGGATTATCGCCGCCGGTGGCGAGGGTGCGCCCATCCGGGGAGAACATCAGTTGCATGGTGGACTGGCGTGCGCCGGCCAGCTCACTGATCGAACGCGTCACGTCGTCCACGTCGAGCAGCACGACGTCACGGTCGCGCGCGGCAGCGACGGTGCGGCCATCCGGTGAGAATGCCAGAGCTGTCGTTGCGCTTTGCTGTCCGACCGGCTTCGGACCGAGTCGCCTCGGGCGCTCGGGTCGACCTATATCCCACAACATCATGGCCGGATGACCCGTGACGGCGAGCAACGTGCCATCCGGGGAAAAAGCGATGGCGCGAACGGTATTGGTGAAATCGGTGAGCGGACTTCCGACCGCTCGGGGCTCGGCGAGGTTATCGATGTTCCACAACGTCGTGTTGTTGTCATAGCCACCGACCGCGAGGATTCGTCCGTCCGGGGAGAGCGCCATCGCGCTGATCGCTTGGCCTGGTCGTCGCACCTGCCCGCTGGGCACGGGCTCGCCGGCCTCGAGGCTCCACAGCCCTACCGTATCGCCGGCGGCTACTGCCACGACGGGCCGCCGTTGAGCGAACGCCACCTTCGACGCATCGGCGCCCAGTTGGCCGAGCGCTTCCGAAAGACGTTGCGGCCGAGTCGAATCAGTGACGTCCCACAGAAGCACCTGTCCGTTGTCACCACTGGTGGCCAGCCACCGGCCACTCGCCGACAGGGCGGCATAGTTGATGCCCCCGGTGTGGTCGACCGTGAAGCGACGGGTCTCCCGGGGCGAGTCCGCCGCAGTGACGTCCCACCACACCACTGTCCGGCCGACGATCGTGACGGCGGAGCGACCGTGCGGCACGAAGGTGGAGAAGCCGGCGTTGTAGAAACTCGCCGGTGCCTCGGTCGGCCCTGAGGACGAGTCGACGTGAGCCACCAACCGCGCGTTGCCCTCGGTGAGGGAGAAGAGGGAGACCGCTTCCACCTCCGAGGTGACGATCAGCGAGGCGTCGGGGGACAGTCCGAGTTGTGCGACGGCCCGCGTGCTCGCGATCCAGGCTCCGGTAAGACTCTGCGGCGCCCCGGCGTCGCGAACATCCCAGACGCCGACGAGCCCATTGGTATAACCCACCGCCATCCGCGCCGCGTTGCTCGCGAACGCCACGGCCGTAACGTTCACGGGCACATCGGTATCGATCGAGGCCAGTATGTCGACCGAACTCACGACCTGCGGGTCCAGCGCCTTGCTCACGTCCAACAGCAGCAACTCGCTGCCGCGCCCGGTGGCCAGTAGCCGGCCGTCCGGCGAGAATGCGAGCGCTCCGACCGGAATGATCTCCATCGCGGGCAACTGGATCCGTGAAGGCTTCGCACGATCGGAGATGTCCCACAATTGCAGGACTCCTGCGCCCGCTGCCGCCAACAACCTTCCGTCCGGGGACACGGCGAGGAAGTCCATGAGGTAGTCGGACACGAGTGGGTCGCCCCACCTCGACGGCCGGTCGCCACCGAGGTTCCACAACTGGAGGGATTTGCCCCCGTCCGCAACCGCCAGTAGCCCATCGTCCGGCGAGACGGCAAGCGGGGTGAAAAGTCCGAAACGCCCCGGCAGGACCGTCGCCAGCGGACTCGCGGCGAGCGTGTGCACGAGGCTCGCCGCGGTCTCCGGATTCGGCAGGTTGGCGTAGGCCGCCGCACCCAGCCGCAAAGCCGTATCGATATCCGGGGGATTGCCGTTCCTCGCCGCGTCCGCGGCAGTGATCAGGGAGCGAGCTGCCGCGACGCGTTGCTGGTCCAGCGCCTCTCGCTGCGCCCGCACGGCGAGGGAGGCCGCGATCAGAACCCCGACCAGGAGCACGCTCAGCACCGTGAGGACACCCGTGATGATCCGGCGGTTGATCCGCCGCTGGCGGATGTCCTCGCCCTCGAGTTCGTCTTTACCGAGCTTGTGGATGGGGGCGGCCAGGGTAGCGACGTCGCTACGAAACCGACTGTGTTCTACCGAGAGAGCTTCCTGCCTCACCCAGCGTAGGTCCGCGTATTTCGGCTCCGCGGAGAACCAACCCGACAGGGACCTCGGCAGCGCATCGGTCCGATCCCAGTCGAAATCGCCCTCCGTCGGATCCCAGGCGATTTCGCCACCGGTGAGTGCGACGAAAAATGTGTCGGGGGAACGGTGCGACTGCCACCACTCCACCTCCCTGCCGACCCATACCGATCGGGCGGCAGGCGGAGAAGCGAGGAGGATGAAGTGATCCGCCTTGGCCAAGGCGCTTTCGATGCCGTTCCACAAACTGGCATTCACGCCGAGGCCGGTCGTGTCGCGGAAGACCCGCAGCGCGTACGGTCGATACCATCGCCGATTCAGCGCACGTAGCCCCTTCTGCAACGCCGGAGCCAGCTCGGTGTCGAGCTTGTTGCTGTAAGAGATGAAGGCGTCGTAACGACCCGGCTCGGCCATCAGCAGCGGGTTACTCCCGATTTACCCTGACATACGCCAGGCGGGAAGCTCCAAGTCAAGCGATTACTCACGGGAACGCGCGAGAATTCCGGTGGGGCCTTGGGCAGGCGGTCCAGCACACCGTCTTCGTACAGCAGCTTACAGCCGTCGACCCGTACGAATTCCGGATCGACGCCGGTGATACATATGCCACCCGGCCGGGTAACGGTGAAAGTGCATGTCTCGGATCTTGGTCCCTCGTCGCAGCCGTACCAGCGGAAACCGTCACGCGGCGGTTGATCGTAGATCAACCGTTGCTGGAAGGTCGCCTCCAAGCGCATGACCGTGGTGCCTTCCGGGATCAGCAAGCTGCACGGCGGCACGGTGTGGTTGGCCGCGAGGCCGCACTCTCCTCCGGCGTCCGACCGGATGAGCATGCTCCACGGGTGATCGCCGTCGGCGAAGATGTTCAGTTTCGAGCCAGGCGCGATAGTCGCTCCGGGCCGCGCCGATTCGGTGGGAGCCGCCTGCGACCGGAACACCGAGTAGCCGACCGCGCCTGCGACGATCAGGAGGACAACCGCTACCAGCGCGACCACGATGGTCCGCTTGCGCGGATCGTGCCGGCCCGGCGCCGGGTCTCTCGGATGGGTACTCGGTTGCTGGGACATCGCCTCCCCTTCGGCTGTCCGGCCGGAAACACGCCGATAACTACCCGATATCCAGTGCTGCCAATGGTTTCGGGTGATGTCACCGATGCATGGTCATCGTATTCGATCGGGCAACTGTAGGACGGGAGATGAGCAATGTCCCGAGTGGCGGTTGTGGCTCGCTCGACCCGCTGATCCAGGAACTCGTGCGCATCCGGGTGAACCGGATCGACGGCTGCTCGTTCCGCGTCGGGCTGCACGCGAAATCGTCTCCTCCAGCGCTCATGCGGGCCGGTTCATCGGAGCGGGCACAGCACTGGGGCAGAGCGGCGCTGGGCCGTGTTTCGGATCGAGTCAGTGGGATCCCATGACCGGTCATGGAGTCGGAAGCGTGACGCCGAGCCGATCGGCCAGTTGCCCGCCTTCAAGACTCCAGACGAGCTCATAGCAGGTTGGCGGTGTGGGATGCCAGCCACATGGTGTGCTCGCGGCTGATGGCTTCTTCGGCGTCCGCGACCGCCTGCGGCCATTCGTCTTCCGAGACATCGGCCAGCTTGTCCGCTTGCAGGGCCAATTCGTTCGCTGCGGTGGCGTAGGCGGAGTTGAGTGTCGCAAATTGCTTCAAGCCCATCCAGGCGGTACCTGCCGCGATGCAGGCGGCGATGACGCCGGACCAGTCGATCTCCCAGACGCCGAACGCCCGCAGCCCGGCCAGCACCAATCCCGTGACCTCTCCGAGAACGAGCGCCATGCGCCAGCGGGACATCTTCTGCTTCGCGTCCTCGGCTTTGCGCGCGTACCACTGACGCTGGTCCTCGGTACGGTCCCGAAGATAGGCAGCCTTCCGCTCCGGAAACAGGGCGCTGCGCAATGCCTGCATCCCGGGGGTGACGACCGCCTCGCCCGCTCCGATCGGGATCTGGTTGCCGAACTCCGCGGCGATGGCAGCAAGACGGTCCCGCATCGCGGTACGGGCATCGGACGCGGTCATAGCGGGAAGGAACGGTTCACCGCCCACCGCGTATCGCCACGCCAAGGTCTTGGCCGACTCCGCGAGCGCGCGCCCGGAGTACCAATCCTGCTCCGGACGCACCGTGATCAACACGATCTCCGCTGCGAGCGCGGCGGCGAAGCCGAGCAGCGCCACCACTCCCCAGACGTTGACCGCGCCTGCCTGCCAACTCAGCGCTCCGCCGACCGCGGCGAGCACCGTCCCCCCGAGCCGGAACCGGTTGAGCCGCAGCGTCAACTGCTGCCCCCGCAACGACGCCGCGTCCGCACTGCGCCAGAACGCGGGCATGTCCGCATCGGATATCCGGCTCATGTTCCCCTCCACCAAGACCCAATCCAGGAATGATGACACGAAATATCGTCGACCGACCACCGTACGGCTCACCCGGAAGGGTAGTGGTGCCAGGCCGGTATTCGAGTAACGGAGTACTCGTGGCAGACGACACACGGTTGGTCAGAGTGGATGCGCGGCAACAGAAGACGGCTGATGCCGCGCCGTGCCGCGAGACAGGAGGGGGCTGGTGTGACCAGTTATCGCGACCGCGTCGACGCCGCCGGTCTGAAGAAGCTGCTGGCGCTGGATGGCGGCGGTATCCGGGGGGTGCTGACCCTGGAGGTCCTCGCCGAACTGGAGGCGATGCTGCGCCGCGAACTCGGCAGGGACGAAAGATTCGTACTCGCCGACTATTTCGATTACATCGGCGGCACGAGCACGGGGGCGATCATCGCGGCCGGGCTGTCGTGCGGCATGCCGGTGCAGCGCATCCAGCGTCTCTACCACGACAACGGGCGGGAAATGTTCGACCGCGCGTTTCTCACCAGGCGGTTCAGATATCAGTACGACAGTACGCGCCTGCAAGGGCTGCTGCAGCAGGAATTCGGCGCCGCTACCACCTTCGGCGACGACCGGCTGCGCACATTGCTCATGGTGGTGCTGCGCAATGCGAGCACCGATTCGCCGTGGCCGCTGAGCAACAATCCGCGCGCCACCTTCAACGACGCCGGGCGTCCGGACAACAACTTGACGCTGCCGCTGTGGCAATTGGTCCGCGCGAGCACGGCCGCGCCGGTCTACTTCCCGCCGGAGATGGTCGAGATCGGGGAGCACGAATTCGTCTTCGTCGACGGCGGATTGACGATGTACAACAACCCGGCGTTCCAGCTGTTCTTGATGGCGACGTTGGGAGTGTACGGTCTGTGCTGGCCCACCGGCGAGGACCGCATGCTGGTCGTCTCCGTCGGCACCGGCACCGCGCCGAAGAGCGATGACCGGCTGCGCGCGGGTGACATGAACCTCTTGTTCAACATCCCCTCGATACCGGCCGCGCTGATGGCCGCCGCGTTGCACGAGCAGGACATGCTGTGCCGTGTCTTCGGGCGCTGCCTGCACGGCGCGGTCATCGACCGCGAGGTCGGCGACCTCATGGGCCCGGCCGACGGGCTGCCCGGCGAACGCCACTTCACCTATCTCCGATACAACGCCGCGCTGACCGAATCGGGCCTGACGGCCCTCGGTCTGGGCGGCATCGACCCGCGCCGGGTGCAACGGCTCGATTCCGTCGAGTCCACGCAAGACCTGCGGCGGATCGGGTCCCGGGTGGCGCGCGACGTGCGGCCGGAGCACTTCCGAGGCTTCCTGTGACTCGTCCGTTGTGCTTCGTCGTGATGCCGTTCGGCACCAAGAGCGATACCGGCATGACCGTGCAGTTCGACAAGGTGTACGAGCAAATCATCCATGCCGCCGTCGAGCAATCCGGGATGACCTGCTTGCGCGCCGACGAGGAGCAGTTCGGCGGTTCCATCCACCGCACCATGTTCGAACGACTCATGCTCTGCGACTATGCCGTCGCGGATCTGACCATGGCCAACGCCAACGTCTACTACGAACTCGGCATCAGGCACGCGATCCGCCCGTGGAGCACCGTGCTGGTGTCGGCGGCGGATTTCCGTCTTCCGTTCAACATCGCCCAGGCCCGGGTGGCTCGGTACGCCGTCGACGCACACGGCGAGCCGACCCGGCCGGAGCACGACCGCGCCGATCTCGGCTGGATGCTCGCCCACGCCCGACAGCACCAGCAGGTCGACAGTCCCTTGTTCGACCTGTTCCGGCGGCTGCGCGCGCCGGATGTCACAGTGCTGGATACGAAGGCGTTCAAGGAGCGAGTGGAGCGGACCGAGCGGCTGCAAGCACTGCTCAAGTCCGCGAGCAGTCCACGCGACGTCGCCGCCGTGGAAGCCGAACTGGGTGTGCTGGACGGCCTCGATGACGGCGTGCTGATCGACCTTCTGCTCGCGCACCGCCGGTTCCGGCAGTGGCAGCGAATGATCGATCTGGTCGAGCGAATGCCCGCGCACATCAGAGACAACCCCGTCGTCCGCGAACAGCGGGCCGTGGCCCGCAACCGGCTGCGGCCCGGTTCGCCGCTGGCGCAGCGGGAGCTGGAGAAGCTCCGCGACGAGCACGGCCCCAATGGCGAGACCCTGGGGATTCTCGGGCGGGTCTTCAAGGATCGCTGGCTGGCCGAACGCGCCTCCGGCCGGGCGGACGGGTTGCTCCGCAAGGCGCTCGACGCCTATCTCGCCGGTTTCGAGGCGGATTGGACCAATCCCTATCCCGGCATCAACGCCGTTCATCTGCTCTGGCTCACCGACCGCGCCGACCCGCGGCTCGCGCAGCTGCTGCCGGTGGTCGAGTTCGCCACTCGGATGCGAATCAAGTGGGGCAGTACCGACTACTGGGATCACGCGACGATGATCGAGGTGGCCACCTATCGCGGTGACATGCAGGCCGCCGTTCGAGCGTTGGACGACGCTCTCGCCACGGGACCCGGCCCCATGGAGGCCGAGTCGACGCTGGAGACGATCCTGCGGGTACGCGCGGCATCGGATTCGGACTCCGAGGAGTGGGACATCCTGGAGAAGGCGCTGCGCCGAGCGAGCTGTCCCCACGAGTGACGTACCTCGTGCCACGGGCGTGCGACACTCGACACGTGCACACCAGACGCGCGACGCGGTCAGCATGAGCGGCCCCGAGGTCATCCGGGTCGACTCGGCAGAAGCGCTCGACGCAGAGCTGTCCCGCGCCGGTGTGGCCCTGAGCCGCCCCGTGCTCGTGGTGGTGGGCGGAGCGTCGGGCATGGGCTCCGATCTGCCGCCCGCCCTCACCGCGTTGTGCTCGGATCAGCTTGTGCCCGCGTTGGATCGGCTCGGCGTCTCGGTCGTCGACGGGGGCACCGACGCGGGCGTGATGCGACTGATCGGACAAGCACGGGCCCGCGCCGGCGCTTCCTTCCCTCTCATCGGAGTGGCCGCGACAGGCACCGTGGCACTGCCTGGGGAGCAGCCTCCCTCGCCGGATTCGGCACCCGCCGAAATCCAGCACAGCCACCTGGTCGTCGTGCCCGGTACGTGCTGGGGCGACGAGTCCCCGTGGCTGGCCGCCACCGCCACCTCGATCGCGGCGGGCCGCCCTTCGACCACTCTGCTGATCAACGGTGGCGCGATCGCCTACACCGACGCGTTGCACAGCCTCGCGGCCGGTCGTTCCGTCCTCGTGCTGAACGGATCCGGCCGCGCCGCCGACGAGATCGCCCGAGCCCGCACCGGCGTACACGCCGACGACCAAGCCGCCCGCATCGCCGAATCACCTCTCACCCGGATCGTCTCGCTGGACGAACCGGTCGGCGTTCTGACCGCGATCACCGACAAACTCGCAGTTTGAGGGCCGATCCGCTGTGATGGAGACGGAGCTCGGCGACTACCCGCACGGTCGGATGGTCACGCCGCCGGGCCTCCGGTGACGATCAGATCGTCGTTCGTCGGCTGGAATGCCACCGCGTCGATGCCTGTGGGGACGATGGCCAAGCCGATGTCCGGCGCCGGGATTCCACACTGTTGCAGTATCAACTTGCTGCCGGGCATCCGGCCGAAGCGGGGCGAGGAATTCCGATGATTCGCTTCCATTCGTCGGGGGAAAGGTCGCCGGCGGCGGCATCGCAGGCCGTGCGAATCAACGCGGTGGGATCGATCGCACGCTCGACCAGCTTCCCGGCTTTCTCGTGTGCACCTTCCGTGACGGTCACCAGGTAGCCGCCGTCGGGGGAGAGCCCGACACCGGTTTTGCCGATCTCGCCGGGGTTCACAGCTGGGATATGTGCGAGTGTGATGCCGCTCGCGGCGTCGGCGAGGACAATCGAACCGTCCTTTCTGACTCGTGCGATGAGCGAGCCGTCGTCAGCACCGCTGAGCCTGCTCGAATACGGATTGAGCGGATAGCCCCGATCGGCCGCGGTGGCCGCCTGCATCTCCGACGCATCCGGCTTCCAGATCTCCAGACTTCCGTTGGCGCGTTCGATCAACAGCCGAGACCCGGCGTAGGCAATGGTGGCGATATCGTCTCCCCGCACCTCGCCGACGCGACGGCCGGACTCGACGTCCAAGACGACCACGCCGTGATTTCCCACCAGCACGGCCGCGAGCCGACCGTCGACGTCGATAGCCGACTGGCCTATTCTCGCGTTCCGGTCGAATGGTGGTTCGGCGCTGTCGCGGCCGGGAAGAGGCTTGCCGGTGGCGATCTCGTACACATGCAATCGCCCGTAGCCGTCGACGGTGGCCACGGTCTTTCCATCGCTTCTGATCCTGGCCGTCGCCGGGTGCTCGGCGATCTGAACGATCTCCAGGTGCTCCGGCAGAGTCGACCAAGCTTGCGGATCGTCGGTGCTGATGAGCAACGCTTCGGTGGGGCTGCTCCAGACCGGAATGCCCTCCAGGTTCATCACCGCATGGCGGGGTCCCTCGATGTCGCGCAGCGGCTCCACGAGGGTGCCCGAGACTGTCGAGGTGCCGCGAAGAAGGTCCGCGCCACCGATCACCGCGGTTTCGGCGTTGGGGGCGACGGAGATGCTCGGCGCGGCACAGCCGCCGCAGGAATCGGTGATCGGCAGGGAGGCGCTTCGCGCGAGCCGATCGATTTGATCGAGATTCCAGATCGCGATCAGGTCGTCGTAGGCCGAGACCAATCCCCGCTTCTCGGGGCCGAGAAACCGCAGCAGGCCGGTGGACGAGATCGTCCCGCCGCCACTGAGGACGACCGGATCCGGCCGCGGCGTGCCGCGCGGCGCGACCGGTGCGATGTAGATGTCCCCGTCCTGCGCCACCGCCATGGTTGTGCCGTCCTCGCTGAGGACGGTCGGCGATGCCCGGTACAACCGCGGCACCTCGACCGTGAGACCGGAGTCGCCGTCGGGCCGGTCGGCGGAGGTAGGCCATACCGGAATGGAGGGATTGCCGTTGGTCGCGCCGAGATAAGCCGCATCGCCCGTCGGATCACTGCCGAGTTCATGGTTTCCGAAGGAGAGCCGGAATGCGGCGGTCACCGACCAATCGTGAAGGTTCCTGCGTTCGCCTTTCCCGTATGTGCTGTCATAGCGGAAGATCTCATCGTCCGAGGTAGCGATCGTCTGGCCGAAGTCGGATGGCGCGTGATGGATCGTCCGGAGGGCGGCCGTGCTCGCATCGAAGACCGCGCAGTCACCGCTGCTCAGGGCTGCCACGACGGTTTTTCCGGACGGCGATACCGACGCGGTGGTAATAGCACCGGCGGCAGACCCATCGGGAAGTTCCAGCGTGACGGTGCCGGTACCGCTGCGCCACAGTGTTACGCGGCTCCGGTCGGTCATCGCGATGACGGTGGCGTCGGCGTTCATGGAAATGGATCGGGCGGGGCCGTCCAGGGTCGCGAGGGTGGACAGTGTTTGTTCGCCTTCCGTCCACCGCACCACCCGGTTGTCGGCGAGCTTGGCCAGAACGGTCCGTCCGTCGCGGCTGGTCTCCACACCCGTCACCGCCGCGTCGGCTTTCAAGTAACCGCGCAGCGCGGGAGCCGCCAGATTGGCCCGCAGCAGCGTGGACAGCGCTTGCGAACTCGGGTCGGTACGGTAGCCCGCAACCGCGAGCAGCAGCGCACCGCGCACATCGGTCGCCATGAGATTGTCGGCGCGCGCGGACATCAGACGCGCCGAGGCGATCCGATTCTGCTCTTGTGCGACATCACGTTGCTGCCGTGCGTCGTTGCGCTGCACGAGAAATCCCGCGCCGGCGACGAGGGCCAGTACCAGCAGCACCGCCAGTCCGGAAACGGCGGCCCGGCGAAGCCGTACCGCAGCACGATGGAGTCGCACATCGGCGCTGTCGAGCTGTTCTTTCGGGACACCGCGTGGCCGGGCGGCCAGTGACGCCACCGCACTACGGAATCCGGCGTGGCGCAGCGATCGGCGGTCCGCGTCGGTGGCGAACCGGAAGTCCTCCCAGATCGGTTCGGCATCGAAGTACCCGCTCAGCGATCGAGGCAGGGACGTTGTCTCGGTCCAATCGAAATCATCGTCACGCCAAACGATTTCGCCGTGCGTGAGCGCGATCAGCAACGTTTCGGGGGACTTGTGTTCCTTCCAGTACTCGATCTCCTTGCCGACCCACTGCGACTGCGCGGCCTGCGGAGAAGCCAGCAGCACGAAGTACCGGGAGCGGCGCAGCGCATCCTCGATCTCGGCGGTCAGATCGTGCGCGGCGGAGAGGTCGGTACGGTCGCGGAAGACCCGCAGAGCACGGGGCCGGTTCCATGGTTTGGCCAGGCGTGCGAGGCCTTGCTGCAGGGCGGGAGCGATGTCCTCGTCCGCCTTGCGCGCATAGGACAGGAAGACGTCTATGTCGGAGTTCATCCTCACCCTCCAGCACCGGAGCAGGCAGGTGCCGTATACGCGGTACACAGCTGGTCGATCAGCAGCGGAACCGTGATCGGGATCTCGACGGCGCTGCGCGAAGTCGGCTTGTCCTTTTCATACAGCAGGATGGTGATGAAGCCATCCGATTCGTACAGCGCGATACGTTGCGGATGCATGGTGGTGTCGAACGATTGGCGACTGGTCATGAGGCGGCGGCCGGTCGCGATGTCGAAGATCTCGAATGTCGAATCCTCGGCCACCACGACCGCGAGGGTGCCGTGATCGGCCAGGGCGAGGCCGACGATACGTTGCACCGTCACGGGAATCGTCGTTTGCTGTTGCCAGCCGCCGGAGGCGGACCGGTAGACGCGCAGCAGCCCCTCGCCTTCGGCGATTCCCGCGATCAGCGAGTCCGACACCGAGACACGCGCGCCCGGTCTGCTGATCTCCGCGGGCGCGGGCGTGGTGCGGACGTCGGAGGAATCGCCGTCCCATTCGGTGATCTGCAGCCGTCCTGCGTCGTCGCGCCAGAGGATCCGGCCGCGGTCGCCGTCGATGCCGTAGTCGACGACTCGGTCGGGCGGGATCGCGTCTACGAGTTTTCCGCTGTGGCAGTCGATCGTGCCACGTGGCCCCGCGGCTACCAGCAGCGCCTGTTGGGCCGACTTCTTGGATGTCTGGAAACCCGGAGCGGGGACGTACTTCGCAGGCCGCACGGCGCAGAAGTTGTCGGCGTCGCCAGTCTTTCCGGTCTCGGTGACCAGGATGGCACGGGTTTCCGGCCCGAGGAAATCGGCCAGAATCTCCTTCCCCGCGGGGTGCACGGCGAGTACATCGCCCATCTTCTCGTCGCGCCAGCTCCGTACCTTGCCGTTGGGCTGCACTATTCGCACATGGTCGTATCCCTTGATCACCCGGAGCGCGCCCAGCGCGGTCGTCGTCTCCGGCAGGGGCATCTGCCGCATCCCCCAGGGTTGGTTGGCGGCGCCCTGACTCGAGAGCACTTCGATCGGCAACTCGGCCTGAACAATCGCGATCTTCGACTCGTCGGTGCTCAGCGCCAGCCCGTCGTAAGCCGAACTTTTTCGCAGCACGGTCTTTCCGGCTGAGCCGTCGCCGCGGGCGGAGGAGAATCGGAGCCCCTCGTCGACGGAGACGACACCGCAGTCCGGACCCGAGGTGGCGAAGCCGTTGAATTTGCGTGCGAGGCGGTTGGCGTCGACGGCCCAGACGGCCGTGGATCGGGTGCCTCCGGTGAGATACACCTGTTCACCGTTCGCGCAGGCGCCGAGGACGGCGTCTTCCCCGGCTCGGCCCGCGCTCTGGCCCCACCCCGAGGGCAGCACACGCCAGGTGTCGCGAGGCATATGGTTGACCAGCGACGGGTACGCCAATTCGCCGGGCGGCCAGACAACCGAGGCGCCATCCCGGAATATGACGACGAAACCGTTTCTGATAGGCCGGATCCGTGTCGCGTGGAAGAACCGCTCTTCGCGCGCCCGATTCTCGATACGGACCGATCCGGGGGTGCCGGGCATGGAGACCGTGCCGTCCGCGGCTACCTCGGCGAGTTCACCGGTGAGTCCGTTCAGAGTCAGCCTGGGTGCGGAGTCGACGGCTTCCGGAGTCGCGGTCACTTCGGTGAGCGCGTATCCGTCCTGGTCCGGGCGCCCGAAGAGCCAGCGCCGATCGTCTGCGCGGACGGCGAAACCGCCCGAGTTGTCCAGCACATCGACCGTGCGCACCGGCTGATCGCCGAGCCGATGCACACCGTCGGCGCGCACTACGGCGATGCCGCCCGCACCGGCGACGACGGCCGCCGGAGCTTCGTGCCGTACGGCGGCGCTCGACATGCCTGCCAGTTCGGTCGTCTCGCCGGCATTGTCGGCGAAATACGAAATGCCCTGCGGTCCACCTTTCTCCTGGGTGGTCACGACGAGCCCCCCGGCGAACGTGTGCAGTGCGCACGACCAAGAACGCGGCCAAGCGGTGTCCAGCCTGCGGACCTCCCGGGTGACCAACGAGATGATCAATGGACCCGCGTCGCTACAGCCCGCGGCCCAGCGGGACCCGACCGAGGCGATCGCACTGAGCTTCGGTACGCGGAGCCGCGTCGCGAACAGCTGCCGCCCGGTCTCCAGGTCCCACTGGACCAGATACGAATCGTCGCCGTCCGGAGCATGCCCCCAGGCGAAAAGGTGCGAACTGTCGTGTGAGAAAGCGACACCCGTGCCGGGATAACCGGCGTCCGCACGCGGGAACTCGAACGCGTGCTGCAGTACGGCACTGGAGTCCGCGACGGCGAGCAATGCGGCGCGGACGCTGGTGCTCGACGACAGTTGCGCGGCTTCGACACCCAGCCGGATGCCGCGTGCTGCGGAGTCCCCGGCGGCGAGCAGCGCCTGCGCCGCGTTCGCTTCTGCCCTGGCCTGCACGGCCTCTCGGTCCGCGCGCGCACGATTGCTCTCGGAGCTTCGCCAATTGGAGAACGCCAGGGTGGCCGCGACAAGCGCCATCACCAGCAGAATGCTCAGCGCCGACACAATCGCCCTCGTCTGTCGCTGGCGGCGCTGCTGGAAGTTCGCCTCGGCGAGCAAGAGGTCCTCGGGGCGTATCCCCGCAATCGGCGCGTACAAGCCGACCAGTGCGGTCTCGTCGGTTCCGATCGGAGAACTCCGCAATTCGAGCCATTTCTGCTCCTCGGGGAACCGCTTCGAGAGCGCCGACGGCAGGAATCGCGGTTCGGCGAAGTCGTTGCGATCGTCATCCCACTTCAAATCCACCGACGGGTCGTGCCGCACCAGGAACAGGCGGGACACGTCACCACCGTTGTCCAACCAGTGCCGGATCTCGAGATCCACCCACGGAGACTTGTAGGTGTCCGGACCGAGTAGGACGATCAGGGAGCGGGAATTCTCCAGCGCGTCCTTGATCTCCCCGCTGAGCTTGCCGGCGATGAGGGACTGGGTATCCAAGAACAGGGAGATGAGATCGCCGTCGGGACGGTGCCGTTTCGACAAGGCGACGAGCGCGCGCTGCAACTGGTGCGCGGCCTTGCTCGAGGTCTGCGCTCGATAGGAGATGAACGCGTCGAAGCGAGTCGGCGTCTCGTTCGTCGGCGTGGGTGTTTCGTTCAGCACGACAGGCTCCCTGAGGTGGCGGCCAGAACCGCGGACTTGGGGAACTCTCTACGGGCGCCACCGGAGACCGCGACAACCGACCGCTTGTCGTCGACACCCGTGTAGCCGATCGTGTCGTCGCACGTCGGGCCGATCACCTGCGCCGCGCGGTCGGACTGCGCGAGTGCGTCGGTGAATGTCTGGGTCTGGACGTCGTAAGTACGGATCCATGACTGCGGTGCCGGATCGCACGTCTCGTCGCGCGGCGGTGCGTGCACCTGGCCGGTGACCACGACCTTGCCGTCGATCCAGCGCAGACTGTCGATGTAGAACCACGGATCGGACAAAGTGCCCGAGGACGTCATGCGGGCCAGGGGGCGATCGGGGTAGGTCTCCAGCTCGCGCATCTCCGCGAGATCGACCACGCGAAGATGGGCGATGGTGTGACAGGCTCCGCCGGATCCGCCCGCGGTGAGCGCCAGATAGCGCCGGTCGGGCGAAATCTCGGCGTCGAAGGTTCTTCCGTCGATCATCAGGTAACTCAGCAACTGCCCGGTGCGGGAATACCGCGCGACGACCTCCGGTCCCCGGCGCGCGCCGCCGAGCCGCGAGACGTAGGACAGATAGATGTGCTCGTCCGTCGCCGCCAGCACGTCCGGCGGCCGCGAGTCCTCGTCGGTACGGATGCCGAGCCAGCGTTCGTTCAGTCGAGTCGACGGTGTGGAACGGATTTCGCCGAGGCTGCCATCGAATTCGACCAGGTCGAAGCCGTCCCCGGCCCGGTAGTTCGCGCGCGCGGTGATCGCGATGTCGCCCGCGAGCGCGACGCCACGGCAGTCCATACAGGGTGCGGTACGGCGCGTACCCGTCGCGTCGACGATGCCGATCATGTTGCCGGACACCACGATCGCAGTGCCGCGATCGAGCCAGGCGACAGCTGCGCCGTTCCAGTTCCCGTCTTTGGGAGCGAAAGACGTCAATTCCCGAGCGCCGGTGCCATCGGTGACGGCGAGACCGGAATCGGTGTTCAGGATTGCGAAACCCCGGCCTGCGCTGGTCGCCGTGCCGGAGTTCCGGTCGCTGCCGCAGGCGGGTAGCACCGCCACCGTGACGAGTATCGCGAACAGCGGCCGCAGCGAAACACGAGAAAAAGAACGCACTTCCGCCCCCATCGATGTCGAAGTGATCGCGGCCGATGACGCCGCGACTCGATCACCGAATGATGGCACGAAAGACATTGCAGCACCGATGAGTTGCGTCATCGGGGCTGAACAAGACCCGGTACCTGTTTCGGACCCGCTTCCAGTCTGTCCGGGATATGTCCCGGATGGTACGAGAATAGATTCGCCCTCGACGAGGTGGTACCGCAACGGCACTCGGTGGTCGGTCGAGCGGGTGGCCTCGTCGCCCTCTCGGTGCGTCCGAGGGAAAGCGCACCCTTGGATATCCGATGCTCGGCGGACTCACAACGCGTTCGTCGGCCCTCCTTTCCCGCGGTTCTCTGTCGGTCTACCGGAAGCGAAGTCGAGCAGCTGCGTGAGTGCGTGGCGTTGGTCGGCCGACAGCCGGTCCGTGTAGGGGGCCAGGGCCACGCGAATCTCTTCTTGCACCCGTTCGGCGAGTTCGCTGCCCGCCGGGGTGATGAACACGTCGACCACCCGGCGATCCTCCGGCGATTTGCCTCGTGCCACGAGACCTCGGCGCTCGGCCCGCTCGACGAGACCGGACATCGTGGACTTGTCCAGCCCCAGAAACGCCGCCAGATCGGTCATCCGCGGGCGGCGGTCACGCAGAAGGCCGAGTAGCCGCAGCTGCGTGAGGGACAGGTCGTGCTCCGACCCGATGCGGGTGAGCACGGCCATCATCCGGAAGGACGTCCGAACGAGGGCGTCCTCCAGCGCATCGTCAGGTTTCATGACGCGATCGTACTTGACATAGTTTGTATTACCAACCAAACTCGGTTTAGTTGGTAATACAAACAAACTGAGGAGTTGCCATGCACGCAGCCGTCGTCACCAGCTTCGACGCTCCACCCCGATACAGCGAGTACCCCACTCCCGTGGCCAAGGGGGAGAACGAGATGGTCGTGGACGTTCTCGCGGCCGGTTTGCACCACCTGGTCAGGGCTCGGGCGAACGGCACGCACTACAGCAGCGCCGGCAGGCTCCCGTTCGTTCCCGGCGTCGACGGCGTCGTGCGCGACCAGCACGGAAACCTCAGGTACGCGGCTCTGGACGTCGGCGACCTGGGCACGTTCGCCGAACAGACGGTGATCGATCCCCGGCGCAGCGTGGTACTACCGGGCGACGTCGACCCGGTGCGTATCGCCGCCGCGATGAACCCGGCGATGTCGTCCTGGGTCGCCCTGCGCCGCCGCATCGCGTTCCAAGAGGGTCAACGCGTCCTCGTCCTAGGCGCCACCGGTAGCGCTGGACGCATGGCGGTGCAGATAGCCAAGCAATTCGGTGCCACACAGGTGATCGCCGCCGGACGCAACGCTTCCCGGCTCGCCGCGCTGCACGACCTCGGCGCGGACGAGGCAGTGACGTTCGAGCAGGCCGACCGCGCCGCCGACGTCGACGTGGTCCTCGACTACGTGTGGGGAGAACCCTCCGCCCGTGCGATGACCGCGATGATCACCGCCCGCCGCGACCGCCGCGCCCCGCTGGACTGGATCCAGATCGGATCCGTCGCCGGCCAGACGATTCCCGTCCAGTCCTCGCTGCTGCGCGCATCCCGGCTACAGATCTGCGGTAGTGGGATCGGTTCGGTCTCCTCCCGCGACTTCCTCGCGGAGTTACCGGAACTCGCCGTCGCGGTGCACACCGGCGCGCTCGACGTGCGGGCATGCCCCGTACCGCTCGCCCGGATCGCCGAGACCTGGAGCGCGGAGACGGGGGACCGCATCGTCTATGTGCCCTGATACAACTGACTCGACGTGTCGACCGAATGGGCGCCCATGCCGATGTCAGGATGATCTTTCGGAGGTGCGTCGTGCGAGGTCAGGGTTCTTCGCCGTCTTCGTGATGTCACAGTCGGACAGCGGGTTTCGGGCATCTGTGCGCCGCCCTCGCCGGGCAAGGGCCATCCGGTTCAACTAGGGATGCCGAGCGTGCCGGTCCAGGCGGCCGTATCGAGACCGGCACGCGCGGCGAGTACGAACATGGCGGCGAGGTCGTTGTCGGTGCGCGGTTGGAGATCGACCTCCGGGTAATGCTGTGCCTTCAACCGCACCATCGTCTCGGCAAAGGATCGAAGCGCGGTCTCGGTGAGAGCGCCACGCTCGGCGTCGTCGAGGAGTTGTTCACACAGCTCCGGCATACCGGTGTCGGTGGCGTCGAACTCGAGCCGGTCGGCGATCTCGCCGACGGCGCCCGCTCGTGTCGTCAAAGCCGAGATGCCACAGTCGAGTCCGTCGTCGGCCAGATCGTCGGGGTAGGGCGCACGGTGCCAGGCCTCCTCGTCGAACCAGTAGACGCAGCCGACCATGTAATCATCGATCAGGTCCTGCAGGTAGTGCCGCGGTAACCATTCCGGCGCTCCGGCCAGCAGGTCGATGGCGGGCTCGTACCCCTTGACCCGGCTCGATTCGTCCTCTCCGACGAGCACCGCACGGCCGTCGCCGAACCACTTCAGCACCCACCAGGTACAACCACAGTCGTCCCAGTGCAGGCCGTCGTCGTCGATCCAGTACCCCGAACGATGCTGCTGCGGCTCACGCTCTTCGTCGCGATCATAGGTAGCGACCGCGACGGCGGCCCACCGAGCCCACAGCAGTCGCGCATCCGGCAGATCGTCAGGACGCCCGGGCCGGTGTAGCTTCGCCAATGTCGCTCTCCTGCGTCGTGTTCGATGTGAGCTTCGGCAGCCGCTCCAGCATCGTGTGTACACGCAGTATCGCCGACCACCGCATCACCATGCGATATGACCGGCGCCGACGGCAACTCGAGCACTGGATCCTGCGCGAGGGTTCACGACCTGCTCGATTATCTCGCCGCCGACCACGAATACGACAAGGTGCTGCCGGCTTCTCGAGTCACTCGGGGGCGGACCCTGCGAACCGTTCCAGTGTCGTTTCGACCCACATGGCGGCGATCATTGGTTGACCAGCCCGACGCGTACGCAGCAGTGGGCGCGGCTTCGAGATCACATCCATCGCCATTGTTGATGCTCTGGTCGCGGCGGGATGATTTTCGTCCAGAAGTCGTGGCGCACCGCATCCCACAATTTGTTCAGTTCCGGGAGGAGTTCTCGTGCTTGTGCGAGATCCGGAAAGTCGTCGGGGCCGAAGGATACGATCGGCGTGGCGCCGGATGCGTCGTGGACGGCGACGATGGAGATCAGGTGGTCATGAAACAGCCGCCATGTCGCGCGCAATCCGCCGGCTTCGGTCAGTCGCATCTCTTCCATGCTGTCTTTCACCTTGTCAACTCTTTTTCCACAGTGTTTTCCACCGTTACCGGTGTCGACGGTGAGAAACACAAAATCTGTACCGACTTCAGCTCATGGATGTACCCGGTGGGGTGAAAATCTACGATCGAAGCCACTTTGGGGGCGCCGCCGTGCCGTGGGGCGCGGGAACGGCGGACGCTGATCGATTGGAGTATTTAGCACCAGCTCGCTTCCACCTGCTTACTCACGGTAAGTGCGGGCAACCAATGCCGAACGCAGGTGCCACAGCCCGCTTGCCTGGGTGGGATCGAACCCTGTGAGCTGACCGATCCGCTTGAGCCGGTAGTCCACGGTGTTGGTGTGTACGTGCAGGAGCCGCGCAGTGCGCTGGCGATTCAGGTTGTGCGCGATATGGACCTGCAGGGTCTCCAGAAGTTCCGGATGCTCGTCCAGTGGGTCGAGCAGCGACCCGACGCAGTCGCGGGCGGGGCCGGGGCGGGTGAGCTGGTATTCCAGAGCCAGATCGTCGAAGTGATACAGGCCTGGCACCGACCGCAGCCGGGTGACCATGTCGAGTAGTTGATGGGCTTGATCGGCAGCGGTGGGCACGATGTCGGTGGGGGCGGTGACCACCGCGGCGGTGATGGGCACGCGGGCCGCCTGCGACAGGTGCCTGATCAGTTCCTCGAGGGCGCCCTCGGTGATGTGATCGGCGGGGATGAGCAGGGTGCCGCCGTCGATCGACAACAGTGACAGCACGGTGTCGTCGCAGCGGGTGGCCAGCTCCGCCTGCACGCGCCGGAGTTTGCGGCGGGCGACGACTTGCGCGTCCAGAATCGGGTTGGATTCGTCCGGGTGCGATGGAATGGCGAGGGCTATCACGCGATAGCGGTCGGAGATTTCGATGCCGCATTCGCGGGCCATGGTGGAGGTGGGGTGCCCCCCGAGCAGCGCCGAGGTGAGTGTGTGCACCGCGGTGTGGTGCTCCGACACGACCGCGCGCAGTTCTCGCACATAGGCCATCGAGACCGCCATGGTCATGGTGTCGAGCATTTCGACGACCAGTTTGGCGCCGTCGAGAATGCTTTGGTAATCGGCCATGCTGAGGGCGAGCATCGGCTCGGTGTCGGTCGAGCCGGATGCACGCTGCTGCGCCAAGGCGGTGGAGACCACCAGGTCGAAGCCGATCTTGAAGCCCTCATGGATGGCGTGGTGAATGGTATCGATGGGTACGCCTTCGCGAGCCCATTGAGTCGCGGCGTCCTCGAGTCGCTCGGTTTTCTCCGGAACGTTGCTGCCGTCCAGAATGCTGACTGCCAGCTCCAGGCACACGCGGGTAATGACGGTGATGTCGCCGTGGATCGCGTCACCGGGCAACGTGCCGCAGGGGGCGACGGTCTCGACAAAATGCCCAACCATCTGCCGTGACAATGCCCGCACGTCTTTCAACGGCGACGATATAGGCCGGCCGGATACGGTGAGTCCTTGCCGGCGGGCAGAGGTGACGGACATCGTCGAACTTCCTTCCAGCCCCCGTTAGCTGCGATATTGCTCCAGCGTAACCAGAACAGGAACCGTGGGAACGGTTCACTCCGAGGATCGTGATATTTCGGCAGAAGTGGTCGGCAAGCGATAGTGATAGTTCACAATGGCGGTCGGCTGGAGCCTCGCCCTGATGTGCCGAAAGGCCGGTGAGTAATGCGGCATACGCTATCGACCGAGCGCTCGCCGAGGCGGGTACACGGCACGGGTAGATCAACCGTAAGCGATTCTCTCCAGCAGATCCAGCGCTTCGCCCACCTTGCTCAGTTCACCGGACGACAAGCTCTCCGACAAAACCGGCGCGAGAGTGTTGCTCGGTGACCCCTGCTGTCCGCGTACCCAGGCCAGGCCGTCGTCGGTGAGGATCAAGTTCACGCGGCGTCCGTCGATCGGGTCGCGGGCGCCCACGATCAGCCCCTTATCTCGTAACCCGTCGACGACATTGCGCATTGTCTGCGGGCGCAACATCTCCAGCCGTGCCAGATCGACAGCGGCCATGGCTCCGCATCGGTGCAAGCGTCCCAATACCGCCCACTGCGTCGCGGACAATCGACACTTATTCGGGTACGTCCGGGTACGGCGCAAAATGACTGTCAATGCAATACGTAGGCGCGCCGCCGTGGCGGCCAGTGCTGTGGCGTCCGCGATATCAACGGCTGACATGCAACTGCTCCTCACCTGATCGGGAACGATCCATGGGTGGCGTCCGGCCTCGGCGCCGTCGCTGACGGATACTCGGCCGTCGTCGCGGGCGGATGGCCTGCCACAGGCAGCCCTGATCGCGGCGGTGACGAGGTCGAACTGGGATACGCGCAGTCGTGCTCACCAAGAACCATGTCGCCACCGCCGCGTGCAACGGGGCTAGCCGGTCACAGGCAGAAGCTGAGCTCGATGGGGCCGACCGGGATGGGGACGCACACTTCCACCGAGCCTGCGACCGCGGTGGCCGCGGAGGCATCTGCCGAGGCCGTGCCGACGCCGAGGGCGGTGGCGGACAGCGCGAATGCGACGACGGCGAGCGGGCGGATAATTCTCGAGTTCATACAGTCATCCTCAGTCGTGTTCAGGTGGATTTTCCCGGGTCCGGGACGGAACGATCAGATCACGAACTCGGAGGCCGTTGGACATTGTTTTCGAGAATTTGGATTTCTAGATCAACTCTTTCCGAATCCGTCGTAGATCTTCACAGGATTCAGCGGCATTCGCACTAACTGTGACCCGAATGTACACGATAACTGTGTTCATTGATTGTGGCACTCGTCGCTGACATCGAATCGCGAGGTCGGCCAGGAGAGCTGCTGCCTCACTTCGGCACCCGCACTGGTCGCCGCGCCCACCGTCGAATGAAAACTCATGCAAATTTCCTGAGACCAGCTTTGCGCCGGTGGCGCGTTGTGACGCCGAGGAAGACGCTGTGGTTCGAAATAGCGTCGGTCACAAACATCCGTTTCGATCGCTTTTCGCGTCGCTATCGCCAGTACTTTGATCTCGGAAAACATCTCATGCCTGAGGCTGCCTGATCCGATGTCGGGAATCCGTCGTCCCGCAGCTGCTTTCGATGCCTGGCGAGCAAAATGTTCGACCGACCGGACCGGCCCATAGGCCTGGTGAAGGAGAAATATGTCCAGCGACACCGATACGACGCCTCGAGCAGACGCCGCACCTGAGAGCCCCTGGTCCGAACGGCTTTCGTCGATCTCCCGCCATGATTTGCCCGCCTCGATCGTGGTGTTCCTCGTCGCCCTGCCGTTGTCGCTGGGCATTGCCATCGCCTCCGACGCCCCTATCGCCGCCGGCCTGATCGCGGCCGCGGTGGGTGGCATCGCCGTCGGCTTCCTCGGTGGAAGCCCGATGCAGGTCAGCGGACCGGCTGCGGGCCTCACTGTGGTCGTCGCCGAGATCATCCACCAGTTCGGTTGGGGGACGACCTGTTTCATCTCCGTAGCGGCCGGCCTGTTGCAGATCGTGTTCGGATTGAGCCGGATCGCGCGCGCCGCGCTGGCGATAGCGCCGGTCGTCGTGCATGCCATGCTCGCCGGTATCGGTGTCACCATCGCGCTGCAGCAGGTGCACGTGTTGCTGGGCGGGGCATCGCGTAGCTCGGCTATCGAGAACATCACCGAACTACCCGGTCAGCTGCTGAACCCGCGCGGTGACGACTTCGTCATCGGCCTGATCGTCATCGGCCTCATCGTCGCCTGGCGCTGGGTGCCCGAGAAGGTTCGCCTGATCCCCGGCCCGCTGGTCGCGGTGCTGGTGGGTACGGTGCTGTCCCTGGTGCTGCCTGGCAATCCGGACCGGATCGAGATCGACAGCTCGCTGTTCAGCGCCATCGGCCTGCCGGCCCTGCCCAGCGGCAACTGGGGCGGGGTGGTGGCGTCGGTGTTGACCGTCGCCCTGATCGCCAGCGTGGAGAGCCTCCTGTCGGCGGTGGCCGTCGACAAACTGCACACTGGCAGGCGCACCAACTTCGACCGCGAGCTGCTGGCCCAAGGCGCGGCCAACATGACCTCCGGCATGCTCGGCGGCCTACCGGTCACAGGCGTGATCGTGCGCAGCTCCACCAACGTGGCCGCCGGTGCGCGGACCCGGGCTTCGACGATTCTGCACGGCATCTGGATTCTCGTGTTCTCCGTGGCGCTCGTCGGCGTCGTGCAGCAGGTCCCGAAATCGGCGCTGGCCGGGCTGCTCATCGTGGTGGGTATTCAACTGGTGAAACTGGCCCACATCCAGCTCGCCCATCGCACCGGCGACCTGGCGGTCTATGTGGTGACCATGGTCAGCGTGGTGCTTCTGAACCTGCTCGAGGGCGTGCTGATCGGCCTGGCCATCGCGTTCGCGATGCTGCTGTGGCGAGTGGTGAAGGTGTCGGTACAGGCCACACCGGTGGTGGGCACCGACCGCTGGATCGTCAGCGTCGACGGCACGTGCACGTTCTTGGCGCTGCCGAAGCTGACCAAGGAGCTGGCCACCGTGCCGACCGGTACCGACGTACGTGTCGAGCTGACCGTCGACTTCCTCGACCACGCCGGCTACGAGGCCATCCACGATTGGGCTCACCAGCACGAAAGTGCCGGTGGGAACGTGGAATTCGTCGAGATCGGCGCCGCGCGCATGGAACACGTCTTGACCGGACCGCCGCGGCGTGGCCGGTCGCGCGACGCGCTCGACGAGGTGCTCGGCCCATGGCGCGAGCGCAACGGCGACGCGGTCGCAGCCGGCGTGGTCGCCTACCATCGCAGCCACGCCCACGTGATGCGGCCGCATCTGGACCAGTTGCGCGAACGGCAGGATCCGCACTCGCTGTTTCTCACCTGTGCCGACTCGCGCATCGTGCCCAATGTGATCACCAACAGCGGCCCCGGTGATCTGTTCACCGTCCGCAACGTCGGCAACCTGCACCCCGCAGACGGATCGGACGCCTCGATCGAGGCGTCCCTGTCCTTCGCGGTGGAAAACCTGAAGGTGCACAACGTGGTGGTGTGCGGCCATTCCTCCTGCGGTGCCATGAAGGCCCTGCTGGCAGGCACCTCCGCCGGACCGGGACTGGACACTTGGCTCGCCCACGCCCGCCCGAGCCTGGATGCCTATCGTGCCGGGCACCCGGTGCGGGCCGTTGCGGCGGCCGCAGGTTACGACGAAACCGCCCAGCTGAGCATGGTCAATGTCGCCGTGCAGCTCGAGATCCTGCAACGCCACCCGGTGATCCGTCAGGCCGCCACCGCCCGCGGTCTGACGGTATCGGGCCTGTTCTTCGACATCTCCACCGCCTGTGTGCTCGAGGTCACCACCGACGGCATCAGCGAATTCACCGACCAGGTCGCCGAACCGGTCACCGTGACCGGTCGGGTGCGAGGTCGCCGGTCTGTCGGATGAATTCATGCCCCGCCGTTATGGCGCACCACCAGTGCGTGGCCCTGCCCGCCAGGAACATCGGCGAAGATGACCCGAGAGGCGGATCAGCTTCCCCGCAGCGCGGCGATGACCTGGTCAGCGGTGAGAAGGTGGGCCCGGCAGTCGCCCGGTTCGCCACCGTGCTGTCGCCCGCCCGATGTCGGTTGCCGGAGGTTCGCCGTAGAGCCATTCACGGGCCAGTCGATGCCAATTGTTGGTCGTCTCGAGCTGACCGAGTGCAGCGAAGGTGAACAACTCCGCCCGCCTGGAGAACACGTGCTCAGGAGGAAGGAGCTGATGTCGCATTCCCCGGAATTCATCCGCCCTCGGGTCGACGGCGAGCACCACTGCCGCGGTGGCGAGTTCGGGGGTGAGCGTGATCTCCTCGTCGAGCAGATGCCAACCCGAAGCGGCCCACACGTATTCCAGGCATTCCTGCGGTGTGACGCTCGCGTCCGGGTCGATGATGCCGCGTCCGACCCACGCCTGGTACAGATCCCCGGCCCGGTGTTCCCCGGCGGCGAGCAGGGACGCGCGCTCGAACTCGGCGTCCGCAGGATTCATGCGGTAGTAGAGCCCGAAGTCCACGAAGGCGACGCGACCGTCTTCGTCCAGAAGGATGTTGCCGGGATGCGGGTCACCGCAGAACTCGTAGTCGGAGAACAGCGGACTGATGTAGAAGCGGTAGATCAGCTCACCGATCCGATCTCGGTCGGCTTCGGGCAGAGCCTGAATCTCCTGAAAGGGCTTCCCTTCGACGAACTCTGTCACGAGAACGTGGTGCGTGCAGTGTTCTTCAACGCTATCGGGGACGGTGATGAAGGGATGTTCGTGGAAGCGCGAGGCGACTGCATGCTGAGTCCGCGCTTCGCGCAGGTAGTCGAGTTCACCACCGATGTTGCGTGCGATCTCGTCCAGCACGGCGGCGTCGGCCGCGCTCGGCAGCACGGATCTCCACAGCTTGGCGAACAGCTGCAAGTTGCGCATGTCCGCTTGGACGGCCTCGTCCACACCGGGGTATTTCACCTTCACCGCGACCATGCGCCCGTCATGCAACCTCGCCCGATACACCTGTCCGATCGAAGCCGCGGCCACCGGCGTCTCCTCGAAATCGGCGAACACGCGCGACATCGGCCCGAGATCACCCTCGATGACCTTCCGCATCGCCCTGAACGGAACCTCCGGTGCGCGATCTCGAAGTTCGGCCAGCTTCACCCGAAACAGTTCACGGTGCGATTCGGGGACGAGGTCGACATCGAGAACCGACAGCATCTGGCCCAGCTTCATCGCCGCACCCTTCATGCCGCCGAGCACCGTGACCATTTGCTGCGCGGCTTGCAGAGCGGACCGCTCGGCGAGTATCTGCCGGGCTTCGTCAGGCCGACCGATCATAGACAACCGAGTCCCGACTCCACGCACAGCCTGCCCCGCGACCAGTCGGCCCAGCCGACCGCCCCGCGTCAGTCGACCTCTGGGCAGCTGACCGGCCGCCATCAACACCTCCGTGGGCCGACCCATGACCGATACCGCGCGCCGCTGATGTCGACCGTGCCCGCAACCTCGGCATCAGCTCGTCGGTCTGACAACTTACAACAAGCAGCAGTGGGATTCGACAGCTGAAGATGAAGTGAGCAAAGCTCAGGTTCTGACCATAAGGCAGGGAAGTGTGATGTCGCAGAAAGCCGCTCGACAGCGCCGTCGCCCGACCCAGCAGCGCGCGAAGGAAACGAGGGAGCACATACTCGACACCGCGGCGCGGTTGTTCGGTGAGCGTGGAATCGCTGAAACCTCGACGAACCGGGTCGCGGCGGAGGCCGGGTTGAGCATTGGCACGGTCTATCGGTACTTCCCAGATCGGACCGCCATCGTCGACGAGTTGCTCGAGCGCCTCCTCGAGAACGCGGAGCGGCGCTTCACACAGTGGGTGTCCGACTTGTCGCAGCGCCCGATCACCCAACTGCTCCCCTCGGTCCCGAGGGTGTTCACCGAGATGCTGGAGCCTTTCACCGAAGAATTGGTCGCCAACGCGTATTTGGTGCGCGCGCTGGTCGACGGTGTTCAATCCCATGGCAGCGGCATTTCCGAGTTCGAACCGCGTCTGCGTCCGCTGGTCAAAGTGCTGTTGATCCAGCTCCTCGGTCCGGGAGACGATCAAAGGTATGACGTGATGGCGTACGTTCTGATCAATATCGGCTCAACGGCGGTGCTGCGCACAACGGCCCGAGAGGTCGACGACCATGAACGCCGCGAGGCCATCGCGATGACCGCGCAGATGATCGGCGCATGGCTCGAGGCCGAAGTACGAGCTGCTCACCTGCCGTCACTACGTTGAGCCTCGCGGCTGGGACGGTTTCAGCGCGTCCTGTCACTGACGCCCGCTCGATCTTCTGCGATCAGACGGACGATCTGGTTCGCGCGAATCGGGCATTCCATCCTGATCGGCCTACGGCTACCGGCATCGCTGCCGGATCTGGTGGCGGAAGGATTGCGCGACTCCCGGCCGACGTTCGCTGCTCGCTCGGCTTGTGAGCGTTTCCGCAAAAAGTGAGCAACCGTCTCGCGTATTCACCGAAGGATTTCTTCGAACGCTGTGACAAACAGTCTTCCGCCGCATGTCACCGCCGTGATTCATCGACATCGAGGGGGTGGGCAAAGAAGAGTGGAAGGTGAGTTCGGGATCATCTTATCGTTGCACCACGACCGATGAAGGGCCGCAGGTCGAATGCGGTTGCCGTAGGAGTTGGGCCGCCGCGTGCGGCTGCCGACTGCACCATCGGCCGGTAGAACCGCAGCAACCGGGCGGAAGGGAGTCGACGATGACAGCCGACGGGGCACTTCGGGATGGATTGACCGTCTCGGGCAAACCGATGCCATTACCCACAAAGGACGTCCGGGGCATGTCTCGACCGCTGGTCGGGCCCTCTACCGACGATGTGATGACCTGCGCCATGCTGCCCGGTGACGTCGTCACCGGCGACGTCACCGCCGTCACCCGGGTCTGTCTCGAGCTGTCTGTCAGCATGCTGGACAGGCAGAATATTCCGGCGAAGACCGGCCGGCTGGCCGAAGCGGCGGCCGATTGGGCCAGGGAGGGCGTACCGATCGATACGATCCTGCATTCCATCCATGAAGGATTGAAGCTCGGTATGGATCTCATCTTCTCGAACGTGACGGTGAAGGACTACGCCATTCTGGTAGACGGTGTGAAACTGGTGGTGGAAATGCTCGACCTCATGAGCGCGACCGTCGCCCGAGCCTATGTCCGTGAGCACAAGGCGGCAGTCAGTGAGCACCACACCGCCGTCCACACGCTGACCTCCGCGCTGCTGGGGGGATACGCCACCGCGACGAAGGCCCGCGAATACGGAATCGGCATCGCCGACGAGTATTCGGTTCTGGCATTAGATATTCAAAAACACCCGGACGAGCGGCATCCGATGCTCGACGGCAAGGTCGTCGCTCGTCGCAAACTGCGCCGCCTGCAGGCCGAACTCGCCACCCGCTGCGGCGATAACGCACTCGCGCTGCTCAGTGTGGACGGTGGGACGATCCTGATCCCGACTGCGACGCTGAGCGACGAGCGCCTCGACGAACTGCTCGCCCAGCTGTCGGCTGCCGCGCGCGTACCCGTGACAGCAGTCGTTGTCACCACGTCGGTTACCGGAGTGCCCGGTGCGGCCGACCGCGCTCACGAAGTGCTCGACATGGTGCGGCGGCTGCAGTGTGCCCCCGCTCTGTACCGTTTCGCCGATATGGCGCTGGAATACCAGCTGACCCGGCCGGGTCCGGGTCGTGAAACTCTAGGGGCGTTGCTGGACCCCCTCGATCATCACCCCGAGCTGCTCCAAACCATGCGGAGCTATATCAGCAACAACCTCAATCGCCAACGCACTGCCCGCTCGCTGCAAATCCACACCAACACCGTCGACTATCGGCTCAAGCGCATCAGCCAGCTCACCGGACTCGATCCCACCACCACGTCGGGTGTGTGGCAGCTGCGTTCGGCGCTCATCGCCCGCACGTTCAGTAAGCGCAGCAACCCCGATACCCAAGTCGACACCGTGTGAACTGCCATTGCGAATTCCGGCCTTTCGACACGCCGTCAGCCCAGCTCCAGCCGGATGCTCATCCGATGTGGGACTTCAACCGGCGATCCATGTCTCGGGCGTGCCCCGGTGACTGAGCGCGTGTGTCGGTCATCCGAGAATTGTCGATGCCTCGATTTCGGCTTGGGCCGCTGTCGCGATGAGGCGGGCGGTCATGACGATGACTTCCTGGCGCTCGCCGGTGTCGGCGTCGAGTAGCGCGGCGCGGACTGCCGCCGCGAAACCGATGTTGATCAGAACGAACGCTATTGCGTCGTGAGCATTCTCAGTGCAGGGGCCGAGCACCTGGATCAGCAAGACTTTCAGCAGCGCGCGCAGGCGTGGTTCGAATCCCGGGAGACCGCTGTCGTAGTACGCCAGCCCTCCCGCCAGCGCCCGCACCAGTGCAGCGTTGGCCACCAGTTCGTCGGTGATGGCCTCGAGAATGGTGACCGACAGCTCCAGAACTGTTCTGCCGGCGGAATCGGACACGCTGCGAATGAGGTGCTGTTCGATATTCTCCAGCAGCTTCTCCAGCAATTCTTCCACCATGACCGCGCGGTCGCTGAAGTGACGGTAGACGGTATTGACACTCACCCCGGCCTCGGCAGCGATCCGGTTGGTCGAGGTGTTGGCGATGCCGTGTTCTCCGAACAGGCGTGCGGCGGTATCGAGGATGTGCGCCCTGGTCGCCTTCGCCCGTTCCTGCGTCGGACGACGAGTCGCCTTCTTCGGCGGGGTCACGTACTCGCTCCTGTCTGCCGACCCGGGAGGCCGGGTGTTGTGCGACTGACGGTGCGCCGACTGTTCCCGTTCGACCTGCGTCATGCCGAGTCCTGTATGCGTTCGGATTCGATCCACACCGCGACCGCACGCGCGGTGATGGTGAGGGCCTGCCTACGTTGCTGGTTGTCGAGCTCGAGCACCGATGCGCGGAGTGCTGCCGCGATCCCGGTGTTGATCAACACGATGCTCATGATGTCGTATTTGTGGTCGTCGCCCGGGCCCAGCAGCTGGATAACCAGTACCTTGGCGAAAAGACGCAGACGGAGTTCGAGATCGGGAATTCCGGTGTCATAGAACGAGACCCCGGCCGAGAGCGCACGTATCAACTGGGCGTTGGCCACCAACTCGTCGGTGATGACCTCCAAGATGGACGTCACCAGTTCCGCGGTGGTTTGCTCGGCGAGGCCGAATACACGCTGAGTGAAGCGTTGTTCGGCATTTTCCACCAGCCGCTCGATCAGCTTGTCGACCATGACCGTGCGGTCGGTGAAATAGCGGTAGACGGTGCCGACGCTCACTCCGGCCTCGGTGGCGATCCGGTTGGCCGAGGTGTTGGCGATCCCGTGCTCTCCGAACAGGCGCGCGGCACTGTCGAGGATGTGCTCACGCGTCGCCTTCGCACGTTCCTGTGTCGGACGACGACGTGCCCCACTGTTCGGCGGCATAAGATACTCCTGCCTGCTGTCGCCGGGAAGGTCACCGTCGCCAACCCTACGATCTGACCTGGCGGCCACGGCCCGGAAGAAAAGCCGACCGCGAAATCCCGGTCATCCGTCTGACACCCCGAGTCGGCTGACCTCACTCGCCCGACGCGGCCGCACCCCCTGCGGATCTGATCGCGGCCGCAGCGGTTGTGGTCACCACCGCCTGTGAGTTGCTCCGTTTTCAGAGGGTATCTGTCACCATAATCAAGATTCGGGTTGGTGATGGTGCGACCCCCAGCTATAGATGGCGGTTCCCACATATTGTCGGCGGCTGAGGTCACACACAGTGGCGGCGATTGGACCCAGGGAACACGCGGTAATGCCGAATGCGGGCGGCAGTAAATGGGGTCGAGCGGCGGGGTATAGACGATCTAGTATCGCCCTCGTGGCGGATGTGGTGAACAGGCAGTGGGTGTTGAGGCGGCGGCCGGTAGGGGCGCTGCGGGACAAGGATTTCGAGTTGAAGAGTGTGCCGGTGCCGGTTCCGGGGCCGGGGGAGGCCTTGATTCGGGTGCGTTGGCTGGGGATCGATCCCACCCAGCGGGGCTGGCTCAATGAGGCTGACAACTATATCGACGCCGTCCCGATCGGCGCGGTGATGCGTGGTAGTGGTGTCGGGCAGGTGGTGCGCTCGAACGATCCGGATTGTCCAGTGGGTAGCTGGGTCGCGGGAATGGTGGGGTGGCAGGACTATGTCGTCCGGTCGGCGGGCGGGCTGTTCGGGTTGAACGTGGTGCCCGACGGTGTGCCGCCTACGTCGATGCTGAGTCTGTTCGGAGCGCCGGGTTTGACCGCGTACTTCGGTATGACGGATATCGGCCGACCCGAGCCCGGCCAGACGGTGCTGGTTTCGGCGGCGGCCGGCGTCACCGGGTCCATCGCGGGGCAGATCGCAAAGGCGTTGGGCTGCACGGTCATCGGAATCGCCGGCGGCCCGGATAAGTGCTCCTGGATCACCGAGCATGCGGGTCTGGATGCCGCCCTCGACTACAAACACGACGATATCGATGCCTGTTTGACCCGTCTTGCCCCCAACGGCGTCGACGTCTTCTTCGACGGTGTGGGCGGCCGTATCCTCGAGCATGGTTTGGCGCACCTTGCCCGTCGTGCGCGTGTCGTCCTGGCCGGGGCCATCTCTTCCGGGTATCAGGGCGCCGATCCGGCATGTGGGCCGCGGAACTATATGAGGCTGGCGCTGGACCGGGCGCGTATGGAGGGGTTCATCTTCCTCGATTACCTCGACCGTTTTCCGGAAGCCTTCATGGCATTGCGTGACTGGCAGGCCCAGGGAGCCATCACCATTGCCGAGACCATCAGCAGTGGACTGGAATCCGCGCCGAGCGCGTTGCGTGCCGTCTTCGAGGGTCGTAACCTCGGCAAGCAGCTGGTCGAGATCGCAGAGTCCTGACACACGACGGACACGAGATATGGACGCCTCCAGGTCTCCCGAATTACTGATGAATGCTGGGAATCTGTGCGCGACGAGTTCTGGCGGAACCTTCCTAGCTGATCATTGCTGGAGCGCTGGGAATCGACGACCCTAGAGGTGGTCGTCCTCGCCGCTCAGGAAACGCACCCCGGTCATCTCCTCTGCGAGCTGCCACAAGCGCAGACCGGTCTCGGCATCGCGAGCGCGCTGTGACATCTTGACCAGGACCGGTGGTCCGATCAGCTCCCGGCGCCCGGCCGGACCGTAGTAGTCGCCGCCGCGGGTCTCGGGATCGAGGGCCGCTCGTACTACCGGCAGTGCACCCTCGGCGGCGCTTTGGGTGAACCAGTTCGTCAAGCCGATCAGGCGAGGGTTGTACACCAGCCGCACCAGCGGGTTCTGCTGTCGCAGAATGCTGGTGCGCACTCCGCCGGGATGCGCGCCCACCGACAAGGTGGACGCGCCGCGTGCGGCGAGCCGACGCCCCATCTCGACCATGAAGACCATCGAAGCCATCTTCGATCGGCCGTAGGCGACGGCGGCGTCGAAGTTCTCCAGGGTGTCGAGTTCGCCGAAATTCAGTGTCGCCGAACGCCGCCGGTGCGTGAGGCTGCTGACGGTCACGATGCGACCTGCTCGTGAAGCGCTGATCTGGTCGATGAGCCGTCCGGTCAGGGCGAAGTGGCCGAGAAAGTTCGTCCCGAAGTCCGTCTCGAAGCCATCGGTGGTGCGCCCGGGACTCGCCGCCATCACTCCGGCATTGTTGATCAGGAGATCGATAACCGGCCACCGCGCGCGCAGCCGGCTCGCGCAGTCCTCGATCGATGCCGAACTTCCCAAATCCAATAGTACGGCGGCGAGTTTCGATCGAGGACACGTTTCCCGTATCGCGTCCAGGGCGGCCCCGGCGCGCTGGGCATCGCGGCAGGCCAGAATGACTTCGGTATTCGCTGCGGCCAGTTGCCGCGCCACTTCCAGGCCGATCCCGGTATTGGCGCCGGTGACGACGGCGACACGACCGCTCTGGTCGCCGTAATCCGGCACGGTCCATCGATTGATCCCAGGCATGGAGCATCTCGTCTCTCGGATAGGAGTCGTGCCGAACGCTGACAGCTAATGTAGACAACTGTCTAGACTAACGTCTGAACGGGGATCGGTCAGTAGGTCGGTTGATGTGGCGTCGAGGTCGGGTGCCTACATGGGGAGGACTGCGGTGGCGGATCGCGAACTTGTCGGCGATCAAGAACGATCCGCCCTCATCGGCGCTGAGCAGTCCTTTTTCGAGCAGGACGCGTCGCTCCTCGAGCAGGCCGGGCCAATGCCGCACAGGCACTGCGCTACCGCCGGCGCGGCGGTAACGTGATGGTGTGTCGGAGCGGGGGATCGAATTCAAGCCGGATGCGGATGACCCGAAGCGGGTGAAGCTGTACAGAGGTCTTCCGCAGGGCGTTTCCCGGGCCGAGGTCACCTACCGCGCCGAGGGTGGTATCCGCGGTACCCGGCTGGTGCGCTGTTCCGAGGCGGAGTTCGCGCATCTTCGCACCGCCGTCGACGGTGTCTACGAAGGGCCGTGGAGCGAAGCTCGTCAGATATCGGTGTCGGAAGCCCGGCACTACATCGACCAGGCGAAACGGCGGATCGAGCAGCAGGAGGACGAGATTCGCCGCAGGCGCGAGTCCGTGGACCTGACGTGCCCATGGTGTGAGCGGCAACGCACCTACCTCGGCATTCTCGGTTTCATCACCGGGCATACCGGCTTCATGACCGACCACCCCAGCGAGCTGGGCCAGCAGGTCGTCCAGCAGCATGCCTACCGGTGCGATCGATGCGGCTCCATGCAGCTGTTCGCCGATGGTTTCCTTCCCCACCCCTTGCCCGGCCGGAAGTCGTCGTAGCGCGGCGTCGCCGCATTCCGGATCGCACGCCCTCCCTCGAAACCCGATCAGAAGCGGAGCGGTGGCTGTGCGTTGACTACGCTGACGCGGTGCCCCAATCCGTGCCACTGACGAGACTTCTCGATGACGCGGGCTTGCTGTCACTCGAGCACCGGCTCCACCTCGAAGACGTGCTCGGCGCACACGTGTGGGAGGTCGACCTGGAGGACCGTCGGCTCGAATTCGCCGGCGACTCGGGCTCCTTCGTATGCACCGACGTCCATCTGCTGGGTACGGCCGACGCGGAGACGTGGCTGTGGGGGTGGGTCAATCCTTGGGGCTACCCCCAGTCGCTACTGCGTGCCGCGCAGACGGTGCGCGAGTTCGGCTTCCGTTACCGTGTCGCCGAATTGTGTTCGGCCGAACTGCCGGTGGCCCTCGGGGGTGCGTCGCCGGAGCCCTATCAGGTGGCCGGGCTGATGGCGGACGCCGCGAAGATCGTGTGCGGGCGCTGGACCTCCTACTGCGGTGTCATCGACGGCGCCTGCGTCGCGTTCCTCATCGACCATCCGGCGTTCGAGCTGCCCGCGCCCACCCCCTCCGGCCTCGCTCGGGTCCTGGCCTATGGTTTCGGTGCACTGCCGCTGACGGATCATCGGCGTGCCGTGTACAGCTACCTGAACCGGCGGGGGCTGGTCACCGAATTCGTCGACGACTACCGGTGGCTGGAATTCAGCGGCGACGGTCTGGCGGGTGAGGTCGAGTTCGACGCATCCGGCCGGATCGCGAACCTCGATATCCGGCTTGTCCCGGATGGCATCGATTCGCCCTGCGAGGCGCAAACGCAGTCGGCCCGATCCCACTGACCGTCGCAGCCGGGCGGACGGCGGCGGTCAGCTCGGTGGGAACTGGTGCTGGAACCAGTCGAGGATCTCGGGCAGGGCGGTCCGAGCCGATCCGGCGTGGTCCACCTCGCCCAAGTCGCGCAGCGTGGCGTTGTCGCTGCCGAGAGCTTGCAGGCAGTGCTCGGCATTGGGGTAGGGGACGGCGCGGTCGCCGTGGGAAGCGTAGAGCCGGACCGGCACGCGGGGCTTCCAGTCGCAGGTGCCGTCGCTCTCGGCGATGGCCGCGGCGACCGCGCCGGTCGGCTCGGTGGCCAACTGGAGGAACCGCGGGGTCAGCAATTGCGCGGGCGTTGTGGCCAGCGAGGTCACGATGGTGATCTCGTTGTGGAAGCCGTCGAAGAGTTCTTCGACTTTGTCGGCATAGGGTTGCTGGAAGGCTTCCGCGGGATCGTCGTAGAGCTGGTGGATGCGGTTCATCGAAGTGAGCCAATACGAGAGGAACAGCACCGCCGCGCCCGGTACGACGCGCCCGTCGAGTGCGGCGGGCGCTTGGACGTGCTGGAGGTCGTAAGGGCCGCTGACCGGGGCCAGGGCAGCGACCCCGAAGCCGGGGATCGTTCCGGCGTGCAGCGCTTTGCCGAGCGCCATCGCGGCGTGGCCTCCCTGGGAGAAGCCGGTCACGAGCACCTCCGGGTCCAGCTCTCGGCGCTGTTGCGCGGCAAGGGAATCGGCCGCGCGGAGAAGATCGGCCGAAGCGCTGGTCTCGGAGGCGGCATGGGTGTAGGGATGCGTCCCCGGACCATTCCCGAGGCCCAAGTAATCCGGCGCCGTCGCCGCGTATCCGGCGGCGGCGAACGCAACCGTACGCAGCCGCTCGGAAAGGTTGCGGGTGTCGACCGACGGCGCGTCGCTCTTCAGTGTCATGGTCCCGTGCTCGTAGCTGATCACCCGCAACCGCCGAGCGTCGGTGCGCGGCAGCACCACCAGCCCGCTGGCGGTGGTCGGCTCGCCCTGCGGGGTGATCGTGCGGTACTCGAGACGAAAGGCGTCGACACCGTTGCGGACGGGCGTCCGGATTCCGCCGTCGGCCAGCAGTGTCGCGGTCTGCTCGGGCGGCAGGCTCATCAGGGGAGTGGTCGATACGATCTCACCGCGGGCAGGCGGTGCTGCGCGGTCGGTGTTCCCGCATCCGGCGGCGGCTCCCAACAGGACGACCACCGCGGCCAGGCAGCGCCTCAGACGGTCCATTCCTCGATCCTCTCGATGCTCATCTGCTCCGCTCCATCATCGCCCGTGTGCGGGCGGGTCGCCGGATCCGGCGGTCACCTCGAATCTCGCCGAACGCTCGGCGCCGGGGAGCGGGTCGGGGAACACGCCGCGATCGTCTCTGCGAGGCCGGGCCGGAAGGGTTCGATGCCCGGTTGTAGCCGACAGATCCAGCCATCGACCGCCGGACATTAAGTAAATCGCAGTTCCAGCAGGTTTTATTTGTCTACCAGCATAGAGGCGTTATATGTTATGGACTATTATCGTATAGTCGGGCAGCAGGTTGTGGTTGCTGCCTGGATGATGCAGGGCTGCCGAGGCTATCCGGCCGAAGCTGTCCGGTCGGCGCCGACACGCGGTGGCGGCTGATCGAGGGTTACTACCCGAGGAGTGGGTGTGGGTACGGTACCGGCCGGTGCGACGACCGAAATCTACTTCCGTGCGGCGGCTGCCACCTTGGTCGAGGCGGCGACGGTGATCGCGGATTTCGGGTGCTCCCCGGTAGACGTCTCCGGCATTCTCCACCGATTGCGCCGAGTCGAGCACGCGCTCGGCGTGGTCATGGACAACTTGACCGCTGCGCTGGCATCCGGACCGGCGGTCGACGACAGCGAGCAATTCTCCGAACTCGGGGAGGCGCTCGGCCGTGTCCTCGAGCGCACGCACACGGCGGCCGCGCTCGCGCACGCCTACGTCATCACGGCCGTGCCGGACGAGGTGCTCGAGGTCGTGGTGACGATAGGTCGCTGCGCCCAACTCACCGCCGCGGCGCTGGGGGCCTGCGAGCAACCGCTGCTCGGGTCGTATCGCGCCGAGCTGCTGCGCCTCGCGGTGCATGCCGAGCGGACGTTCACCCGGTGGTCGCTGGCGCGGCCGCGCACCCGCGAGGACCCGGCGGCGGAACTCGGCCGCGCGCTCGTCTCGGTCGTACACGCGTTCCTGGCGGTCGGATACGCGGCGGCAGTCGTCATCCCGGCATGAACGGCCGGGGGAAACATTGCCCGTAGGGGGTGCGGGCCAGATCGGTCGGCAAGGTGGGTGAGTGCCGCGCTATGTGTCCATGAATTCTTTCGAAGAAGTTGCTATCACCTCGGCAAACGCGACTTTAGTTAGTGGTTGTTCATGTCGTGTGATAGAACTCACTGGCGAAACGAAGGGGACAGTTCGACATGGAACCGACAGCTAAGCAACGCGCGGCGATGAACATCATCTGCGACACCTTCAACCCGGGCGACGGGCTTACGCTGCCGCCGGCGAGCGCGCTCGGCGCCGTCGACACCGTCTTCGAGTTGCTGGGGCGCAATCCCCGCGAGGCCGAGAAGAAGCAACTTGCCACGCTGCTGAACCTGTGGGATTCGCGGCTGGCGGGCCTGCTCACCGGCAGTGGTCCCCGGCGTTTCTCCAGCCTGGCACAGGCGGAACGGGAACGGGTATTGCTGCGCCTGGCCGATTCCCGCTTCGAGTCCGTGCGGGTGATCTTCCAGGCGCTCAAACAGGCGTCGCTGCTGTCCTACAACGTCACCCCCGGCCCGGCGGGCGTCAATCCGCTGTGGAAGGAGATCGGGTATCCGGCCCCGGCCGGTCCGCTCCAGGCGGCGCCCGCGCCCGCGTTGACTCCGCTGCACTTCGGCGAAGCCACTGAACTGCACTGTGACGTCGTGGTCGTCGGTTCCGGCGCCGGAGGCGGTGTCGCCGCCGCGGTGCTGGCCGAAGCGGGCCTCGACGTCGTCGTGCTGGAGCGTGGAAACTACTACGACGACCGCGATTTCGGCACCGGCGAGCTCGGCGGGCTGCAACACCTGTACGCGCCGGGACCGCCCGGATCCACCGAAGGCCAGATCACCCTCGTCGCGGGCACCTGTTTGGGCGGCGGGACGGTCGTGAACTGGAGCACGTCCTTGCCGACGCCGCAGGACGTCCGGGCGGAGTGGGCCGCGCTGGGCGCCGCCCAGTTCGCCGAGGCCGAGTTCGACCAAGCGCTCGAGGTGGTGCGACGGCGGCTCGGCGTCACCGACCAGCGGTCGATGTTGTCGGCCCGCGACGGTGTTCTCGAGCGCGGCGCCCAGGCGTTGGGCTGGGAAGTGGACACGTTGCCGCGCAACGTCACCGACGCCTGCGATGCCGGCGTGGAGTGCGGTCGCTGCGGATACGGCTGCCGGCTGGGCGCCAAACAGTCGGTGACCAAGACCTGGCTCGCCGACGCGGCCGATCGGGGCGCTCGGCTCGTCGTGGACGCCGATGTACGGCGGATCACCGTGCACGGCGGTCGGGCGCAAGGAGTTTCGGCGGTCACCTCCGGTGGTGTGGCGATCGAGGTGCGCGCTCGGGCGGTGGTGGTGGCGGCCGGCGCGATCCAGACCCCGGCGTTGCTGCGGCGCTCCGGATTGCGCAACGACAACATCGGCCGCCATCTGCGGCTGCATCCGGCGGCCGCGGTGTTCGGCGTGTTCGAGGAAGAGATCCGGCCGTGGGAAGGCGGCTTGCAGACCCGGATCTGCCGCAGGCACAGTGACCTGGACGGCAACGGCTACGGCGTGATCTACGAAACCGGCCCGATCCATCCGGGTCTCGCCACCGGGTTCATGAGCTGGCGTGGCGCCGCGGACCATCGGGCCACCATGCTCGATTTCGCGCATTCGAACGCGATCGGCATCATCACTCGCGACCGTGATTCGGGTACCGTGTCCGTCGATCGCGCCGGTGAGCCGATCGTCAACTACCGGTTGTCGGACTACGACGCCGCCCATTTGCACACCGGTTTCGAGGGCGCGGCGAGCATCCTGGAGGCAGCGGGGGCGCAGCGCATCTTCTCCGGGCATCAGGCCGGCATCTCCTATGAGCCGGGCCGGCGCGGCTCGCATGCCGAGTTCGCCGCCGCATGCCGGGCCGCCGGGTACGGGCCGGGACAGTGTTCCCTGGGCGCGCTGCACATCATGGGCTCGGCGCGGATGGGTGGCTCACCGGACACCTCGGCCACCAACCCGGACGGCGCCACCTGGGAGGCGGCGAACATCGTCGTCGCCGACGCGTCCTGCTTCCCCACGGCCTCGGGTGTCAACCCCATGGTCTCGATCGAGGCGATCGCCTACATGAACGCGAAACGGCTTGCCGCGCAGCTGGTCTGAGCACCCATCGGGCGGTCAGAGCGCGCGGATGCCGTCGAGCACCGCGCGCAGGACGCCCAGATCCGACTCCGGTCCCGCTGCGGGCGGTGCCGACCGGCAGATCAGCCTGCCGTCGTCGAGCAGGTCGCCGATGAGGACCTTCGTCATCGTCAGCGGCAGGCGCAGTCGCGCGGACACCTCGGCCACCGACTGCGGGGTGCGGCACAACTCCACGATCGCCGCGTATTCCGGTTCGGTGCGCCGCAGCGCGGCGCCGGGCGCGCTGTCGACCACCAGGGTGACCAAGTTCAGTTCCGGGCGCACGGCACGACCCCGGCCGCGGGTGATGGCGAAGAGCCGGACCAACGGACCGGCGTCTTCCTCGTACCAGGGATCGTGCTGATAACTCATGGCTGTGTCGAAGCGGGTGGGTGCGGGCGCGTATCGACCGACAGGTGTGTTCCGACTCGCTGCACCGTCTGGTTCATCTCGTAGGCCACCATACCCATATCGGCGGTCTCGGACGCCATCAGCGCCAGGCACGCGTTGGCCCCCGCGGTGGTGACGAACAGCACCGCGCGGTCGAGTTCCACCACGGTCTGGCAGACGCCACCGGCGTCGAAATGATGACCCACACTGCGGGACAGGCTGTGCAGAGCCGACGCCATCGCGCAGAACCGCTCGGCGTCGGCCTTGTCCAGCTGGGCCGAATGGCCGATCAGCAGGCCGTCCGAGGACAGCAGGACCGCGGACTGGGCTCCGACCAGTCCGGTGACCAGCTCGTCGAGCAGCCAACCGAGGCCGGTTCCCTGGGAAGTAGTCATCGTCGCCTTCTGCATGTCTATGGGATTGCGGACTAGTCGAAGTCGGGACGCTTCCGGCGTCCCTGGCGGGTCCCGCTCTCGATGGCACTCATCAGATTGCGTGCTTCATCGGCGGTCCGCTGCCGAACCGGGGCCGCGGCGGGCGGCGCCGATTGCTCGTCGGCGGACTGGCGTCGGCGGCGTGGCAACGGTGGCCTGCCATCCGGCGCAGTCGCGGCATATGGAGCGGCGCCGGTGTCGAATCCACGACTGTCGGTGTGCGGGTCCGATGCCCGGGACTGGTCGGAGGACGAGGTGAACCATGCCGACCGTCCCGTGCCCGGCGCAGGCCGAGGGGGTGCGTTGTCCGGCATCGGCGTCGGCACGGGCTCGATACTGTCGCCGTCGTTCTGTTCGCGTGGTTGCGTCCCCGATTGCAGAAGCGCGTTCGGAATCAGTACCACCGCCCGCACGCCGCCGTAGACCGATTCACCCAGACGCACCGAGACACCGTGACGGTGGGCCAGTTTCGCGACCACGAACAACCCCAGCCGGGTATCGCTGGACAGGGTCACCACACTGAAATCGGGTGGGTTGGACAGCAACTCGTTACGCGCGGCGAAGTCGGCCTCCGACATACCGAGCCCTTGGTCGATGATCTCGACCGCCACACCGCGCCCGACCACGACGCCGGACACCTCCACGCGCGCCTGCGGGGGTGAGAAGGCCGTCGCGTTGTCCATCAGCTCGGCCATCAAGTGGATCAGGTCGGCGACGGCGTTGCTCGACACCTGGGTCTCCGGCAGCCGGCCGGTCTGGATCCTGGCGTAGTCGAGGCTTTCCGCGACGGCGGCGCGGACCAGGTCGAGCAGCGGCACCGGCTTGCGCCAGCGCCGGCCCGGCTTCTCGCCACCGAGGATGATCAGGTTCTCCGCGTTGCGCCGGGCCCGCGTCGCCAGGTGATCGAGCTGGAACAGCAGCTCGAGCTGGTCGGCGTTCTCCTCTTGGCGTTCGGCCTGGTCGAGCAGGGCGAGCTGGCGGTGCACCACGACCTGGCTGCGATGGGCGATGTTGAGGAACACCGCGTTGACGCCCGCCCGGGTCTTCGCTTCCGCGACCGCGGCCGACACGGCCGCGATATGGGCGCGGTTGAAGGCGTCGGCCACCTGGCCCAATTCATCGGTGCCGAAATCGAGACGCGTGAGTTCGGTTTCGGAGTCGAGGCTTTCACCTCGACCGAGTTTTTGCATGACTTCGGGCAACTGCTGGTCAGCCAATTCCAGGGTGTCGCGCCGCAGCCGCCGCATGCGCGCGATGAACCGATTGGCCAGGACCATCGCCGCGAGGAAGGCGAGCGTCGCGACCAGCAGAACCGCCGCGCCACCCAGCATGGACTGCTGCGCGGTCCGGTCGCCGCGCTCGCGTGCGATGGCGTGCGCGTCGCGGCTCTGATCGTCCCACAGCTTCAGCAGGTTCGCCCCGACCTGCCCGGAAGCCTCTTGCCATGCCGCGACATCCATGGGCACCGGCTCGGTTCTCGCGGTGGAGCGGCCGCTCTGGCTTCGGCCGGTGCCATCGGTGGACCGAGTGGAGTCGTCGAAGTCCGAGCCCGCCTCCACCGGTCCTCGCAGCAGCACCGCGTCCTGCATCGCGAGCACCTTATGATAGGCCGGTCCGTCGGTGATCTGCTGCAGTTGAGCGAGGCGAGTGCCCTTCAGCACGCGGCCGGAATAGGCGATCTGACTGCGGAATTCGCCGAGCAACCGGCTGAATACGGTCAGTTGCTCGGGGGTGTGCTCACCGACGGTCACCGCCACCGCGCCCAAGGTGTCCGCCATCGACAACGCTTCGGCCGCGCGCAAGGGCTCGACGCCGTAGTTCAGTTCCATGGCGATGTCGGCTTCCGGCGCCACCCGGGCGGCGAGCGTCGACGCGGCGATGATCGTGCCGATCACCCCACTGAAGACCTCGAAGACCTCCTTCGGCACGGCCTGGCGGGTGTCGACCCCGGCGCGCAGCGTCGGAACCAGCGCGAAGAGCTTGTTGTAGCCCTCGATATCGGAGGCGGATCCACCGGGGTTCAGTTTGCGGGCGGCATCGCCTTTGGCTATCACCGCCGCCAGCCCCGCGTCCGAGCGCTGGCGCGCGGCGGCGAGTTCACCGACGATTTCGGTGTCGCCGGCCAGATACAACAGCGACAGGCGCCGCTCCTCCTGGAACGACTGCACCATGAGAATGGCCGGCGCCGTCGTACTGCTGGCCAACTCCGCCCATTCCTTCGCTGCCTGAGCGGATCGCACCAGGTAGCCCGCCGCACCCACCCCGATCGTGAGTAGCGTGACGCTCGATATGAGCACGATGGCCAGCAGTCGTACCCGAACACCGACTCGACCACGGACATCACGCTGGCTCGACCGAACCACTCCCACAGCGGATTCGCGTAGCTCAGACCACTTGCTCACGGCTTGAAATGCCTACCTTTGACACGGCCCCGCCCGATCCGGGCGGTACCTCACCTGTACCCGTCCGAAGAATAACGAAAGTGTAGCGATTCGATCGCGAATCACATGTTTTTGTGACACTCGACAAGTGAACCGCAATTATTCCAAAATTTGGCTGTGCATGCTGTAGGACGACACCGATGGCGCATGAAGCGGGAAGTGCCGGTCACGCGGATGACGTCGTGCGGTGTCGTCGAATCGTAATCGTCGAATCAGAGCAAATCTCTATTGCTAACTAACCGCCAGTTCTGGTCATAAAAATTGTCGGCGAGCTCGGGCGTCGGTCACGCAGGATGGCCTGGTTGCCCCTCCGGCCGAGTCGGTCGGATGCGGCTCGGAGATGGGCTTACCGAGCCCATCTCAACCGAGCGATGATATAGCGCGGCTTCGAATTCGAGTTCCCGCCGCTGGAGACAATCCGCGTCAGCCGGCCCGCAACTCGAGGGCAGCGACGACGCAGTGCAATATCGCCACGGGATCCAGGCCAGGGGCGCGACGACTTCGGCGGTCCGCGGGAAGCTTGGCTGTCTCCCTGTCGCCCCGTGAGTCGATGACGACATCGGGCCCACACTCGAGATGCAGGCCGCCGGGAACGGTGCCGGTCGCCCGGCAGGCTCGGAAGAACGCGCTGATCGCGTCGATGACACCCTCGACCCGAAGGGGAACGGGACCGTGCCTCGTTCGCCTGACGGGCATCGGATCGCACACCCAGCAGACCGGGGTCTCGCACGCGGCGGCCGCGGCGAACAACGCCGGTAGCGTGTCGAGAGTGCGGGCGACGCCGAGCCGGGGGACCAGCGTGAGTCTACCCGGCTGCTTCTGCGGATTCAGCGCTCGGCACAGGTGCTCGACGTCGTGCGGTGTGGTCGTGGGACCGAGCGCTACCGCAACGGGGTTGCCGACACTCGTGGCGAACCGCACTCGGTCGGGCGCGGGATTGCCGATCCACAACAGGTGTGCCGAACGATCCCACCACCGCCCGTCCGGTCCCTGACGGGCCGGCGCCGCCGCGTACGGCAGCCTCGGCTCCCGCGAGACACGCGGCGGCACAATCGAATTGTGCAATTCGTGACCGCCCGGCGGTGCGATCGCGGCGATGGGCAACAGTCCGCCGACCGCGCGGAGCAGATCGCGTCGCACCGGCTCACGGCACCGATCCGCGGCGCGGTGCAGCATGTTCACGCACAACGTGAGCGGCAGGCGATCGCCGGGCCACTCGTCGAGCGCCGCGGCAGCGCGAAGGTATCCGGGCTGCCGCCTGGGCGCTCGTTCTATGGTGACGGACGTTTCTCCGAGCACATGCGCCATGACCGCCGCTGTGGCGTGTATCAGTGCCCGGCGGTCGGCGACTGCGCGGGATCGGCCCCCTGACGAGGCGTCGTCGCGGCCGCCGAGGTGCAGCACGAAGCCCTCGCCGTGCGTCGCCTTCGCCAAACCGGTTGTGAGCGCGTCGCATTCGTCCGGGTGGACCAGTGCGCGCAGCGGCCGCGAACGCTGCGCGCCGGTCGGCGGGGTCGCGGATGCCTCGCCGTACTGCTCGCCGCCCCGGAGTTCGTGCGCCGCGAAGGGTTGTCTCGAGATCGCGAACGTCGCCGCCCGCGCAGGCGCCGGTTCGTCGGCCCAAGGTCGATCGTCGCCGGTCGTAGCGGTGAAGTCGGGTGGAACGACGTCCGGATTGAACGATTCCCGGACATAACAGAGCGGCCGGTCGCCGAGCAGCATGACGTATGCGCGCGCTGCGCACACCCGCCCGTCCGGCCACGTCATCACACCGGTCCGCAGTAGGTGGCGTCGCTGGGATACCCCACGGGAGATCAAACCGGACCCGATCGGCACCCCCACATCGTCCAATCCGGACGCGGCCGCGCCCGATCGCCCGGCGACGACGTAGTTCACGGACGCGGTGACCAAATCCGCGTTGACCAGACAGGAATGGCGGACGAGGACGCGATCGGCACCGGACACGCGCAGGGCATCGGTGACGGTGTTCGGTAGCAGACCGGCCGCGACAGCGTCTTGGCGCAACACCCGCACGTGCAGGTCGGTGCCCAATATCGCCGACAGGGCGGGCGTGGTGAATCCGTCGCTCGCCAGCAGCATCCTGGTCAGGGGGTGGCCGAATCGCCTTATGTCGCTGTGGTTTCGGAAACCCGAACCACCGGGCGGGCAATCACCCGGTGGTTCGGGGCCGGTGTGCGTGATCGTCACGACCGGCTCCGTGCACTGACTATCACGAGAGATCCGTACGAGACCGGCGCTAGAGGATGGGCGCGCCGGTTGCTGTCGGGGGGAGCACGGGGCGAGCCACTGCTGCGACTTCCTCGTCCGTCCTGGGCCGAGCGGTCAGGCCGAGCACCGGTTCGGTCGTGATCCGTAGCTCGCCGGTGGTGGTGTCGGCCAACGGGTCGCGCCAGTGATCCCACACCACGGACATGTCGAGGTGACCCATGTACTCGAGATTCGCCGACTCCGCATGGAGATGTTCGGCCGCGGAGATGATGGTTTCGGTCGCGGTGCGCTGTTGCGCTCCCGAGGACTCGTCCATGTCGGTCAGGCCCGCCATGATCTCGGTGAACTGGGCCTGCTTCGTATCGCCGCTGTGCCCGGTCGTCAGGGTGCCCGCATGCGCGAAATATTCCTCCGAGCCGACGTACTGCTCGTACATGCGCGAGACCAGGACCAGGAATCGGGTGTAAGCCCGGCGGTAGGCGTGCTCGTAGAAGGCCAGAGCGTCGGATTCGCTCAGTTCACCGCGCGACACCGTCGCGATCGCCGCGGCGGCGACCAGCCCCGAGTACGTCGCCAGATGCACGCCGCTGGACAGCAGCGGATCGAGGAAGCAGGCCGCGTCGCCGACGACGACCCAACCGCGACCGCTGAACCGGTCGGAGGTGTAGGAGTAGTCCTGCTCCGCCTTGACCCCCGCGACCTGCCGCGCGCCCGCGAGCAGCTTGCCCATCGCCGCACTGTCGCCGATGGTCTCCAGGTAGTACGCCTCGCGGCCTTGTTCCCGAAGCTTCGGGGCGGCTTTGCGCGCGGAAACGACGTAGCCGACGCTGTGGTGGCCGTTCGAGAGCGGAATATTCCAGAACCAGCCGCCCTCGGGCGTGGACACCACATTGATCGCCCCCTCCGGACTGTCCGGATGTAGGTGCGCGCCTTCCCAATACGACCACACGGCCACGTTGCGGAAGGCCGGGTGCTGCTGACGCTCGACGACTTGGTGTTTGGCCAGCACACCGGCCCGGCCGGACGCGTCGACGAGGAAATCGATCCCGGTGGTGTGGATCCGGTCGTCACCGTCGACGGTCCACTCGACGGCCGTCGGCCGGTCGCCCTCGAACAAGACGTTGGTGACCGTCGCCCGCTCGATCACCTCCGCGCCTTGCTCGGCCGCGTTGCGCAACAGAAGATCGTCGAAGACGTCACGCTGAACTTGCCACGACCATGCCTCCGCGTCCACCAGTTTGGACCAGTCCAGCAGCCAGTCGTCGTTCTGCCACTGGAAGTGGCCTCCTCGTTTGACCTGGAAGCCATGAGCGGCAACCGCGTCGTAGGCGCCGGAGAGGCGCAGGGTCGACAGAACCGAGGCCAACAGGCTTTCACCGATGTGATACCGGGGAAACTTATCTCGTTCCAGGAGGGTCACCCGGACCCCCGATTTGGCGAGCAGGGCTGCGGTGGTGGACCCGGCTGGGCCGCCTCCGATGACCAGAACGTGCGGATTGTCCATAGCGAACTCCCTGGAACTGCCGACAACGGATCGTGCACCCACTTCGGTGGCAAACAGCTCCGAGCGGCCCCACGGTCTTGGGAGAGCCCGGACGAATATTGCCACTGATTAGCCATGCTAACGGTGCACGGTCTGATTCTAGCAATTGATAGCGAAACTGCAAGATATACAAGGCATTTGACAACCTCTAGCAGCGCCGGTTCGTAATTGCTACAGGATTGCCAAAATCCCCGCACGAGGTCGCCCTGCCGATTCGTTGTGACTCGGCCCGAACTGCGGTGCCCAACTGATCGAGCAGCGCGGTCAGCGCGAAAACCGTTGCGGGGAAAAATAATTGGCCATTGCGGCGAAGCCACGGCTGATGAGGTGCGATGTCTGGGGTGGGCAAGGGCGGTGCACGTCGTATGGTCATCACCCCACTCTCCCTACGGATTCAGGATACGGCGCGCACTCCGGCCGCACGAGCCGTTCACCCAGAGTTACCCCGCCGCTGGGCCCGGATCGGCGCCCGGCCAACTCCGGGCGACGACCGAACCAGGTGGGACACGTTGCGGCGCGGTCAATTTGCCGGACTGCGTGACCTGCGTAGTAGGGAATTTAGAGGTGTCGGAGGATGTGACATTCGGTCAGGGGCCCTCTGCGTCGACGTCGAATCCGCGCTGCTACGCGGGATTCGATACGGTCCGACGCGGTGGCGGTGATCGGGGTGTTCGTCGAGACGGTCGCAAACGGCGACAGGCGATGCGAATTCGTGGCCGGGCCGACCGGCTTGTCACCCGAGTGCGGTCACGCCCTCGGCGATGTCCCCGCGCGCAAGCCGACGGGAGTGGACGGGACCGAGCAGGTCGGAGCGGCGGTGTGGGAGCGCTTCGTCGGCACCACCTCCGAAGCGGTGCTCTCCTCGACACCGAGATCGAATGCGTAGTCGGGACCCGTTGATACCGCCCTACGATGGGCTGTGCTGGGGCCGATGCGGCCGGTGAGTTGTCCGCACCATCGTGCGCCGAGGTGGGCTTTGGCGGCGACGGTCGCGTCCTTTTCCCGCCGGAATCGTGAGCTCGGTGTTCTTAACGTCGGTGCGATGGAAACCGATCTTATTCCCGAAGCGCGGCTCAGCACCGCGTTGCGGACCTCCGTCGTGTGGTTCATGGCGCTCGCGGCCGCGCTGGGCACCGCCGGTATCTATCCGCTGCAACCGGCCATCGCGGAAGTGGCCGACTCGATGCACACCTCGATCGCGGCGGTCGGCATGGCTCTGGCCTGCGGACCGATCGGCTACGTGGTGGGCTTGGCGCTCCTGGTGCCACTGGTGGACCAGTTCGCACCGCGCATCGTGTTGTCGGCCCAATTCGGCGCGCTGGCGGTCACCTCGGCGGTGAGTGCGGTGGTCGGCTCGCCCTGGCTGCTCGGCTTCGTCGTCGGCCTGGTCGGGGCGGGCTCGTCGGCCGGTGCTCAATTGAGTTCGATCGCGGGGCGTTTCGCGCATCCGTCGCGGCAGGCCACGGCGCTGGGGATCGTGACAGCGGGTATTTCGGCGGGGATCATCGCGGGCCGGATCGTCGGAGGGTGGCTGACGGAGCTCATCGGCTGGCGCGCGATGCTCGCCACGTTCGCAGTGGCTTGCGCCGTCATCGCGGCGATCGCCCGCTTCGTGCTACCTGCAACGCGGGGAAGTGCCGCCGACGGCTATTTGGCGACGCTGCGCGAGATCCCCGCTCTGTACAAGCGATTTCCGGCGCTGCGGTCGGCGGCCGGCCGCGGCGCCTTGTGGTTCTTCGCCTTCTGCGCGGTCTGGGCCGGGCTCACGGTCGCGCTGTCGCAGCCGCCCTACTCGTATTCGGCGGAACGGATCGGCATGTACGCCGTTGCCGGGTTACTCGGCGTCGCCGCCACGCGCATTGCGGGGACGTGGACTGATCGCGTCGGTGCGCGGCGAGTGATCCTGATCGGGCTCGGGCTCTCTGCCGCCGCCGCGGCGGCCTCGAGCGCCTTCCTGGAGCATCCCGTTGTCACCCTCGTTTGCCTCGGCCTCTTCGATGCCGGACTGTTCGCGGCCCAAGTAGCCAACCAAAGCGTGGTTCTGGCCATCGACCCGGCCGCACCGGCCCGCTTCAACAGCGCCTACATGATCGTCTATTTCATCGGCGGCAGCGCTGGTACCGCTGCCGGTGCCGCCGCCGTCGGCTGGTTCGGCTGGCCCGCCACCGCCGCTCTCGCCGCCGCGGCCATCGCTGCCGCCATGGCGTCGCTCAGGTCGTCTCGCGATATCGGGCCTTCACCGCGTTGAGCGAGCCGAGCACTCGGATTCTTCTCAGACCCTCTACTATGGTCTGTAGTAGATCCGGTCTGTGTCATGACGGGCACGTCCGGCCGGATGGGGAGCCGTGAAATCGGGAGGGACCAGCATGGAAACGATCACCGTCGAGCGCACGATCGCCGCACCTGTCGACGCGGTGTTCGACTGGATCAGCAATGCGCACAACTACACCCGCATTCCGTTGGTCCTGCACGAGCGACTCGCGGTGCCCGGCGACGAAGCGCCCTATGGGCGTGGCGCGGTTCGCGTGCTGATCTGGGCCGTCGGCGTGTTCTGGGAACGCATCACCGCTTACGACCCGCCTCGTTCGTTCGAATACCACGTCTACCGCAGCATCCCGCCCTCCAAGCACGAGACGGGGCGGGTCGGCTTCAGCGAGACCGCGGGCGGGACCCACGTGGTGTGGACCACCACCGCGCAACTCCGAATACCGCTCATCGGCGCCGCCCTCACCCGTCGAATCGTGCGGCCGCTGTTCACCTATGCGTTCGATCGGGTCCTCGACGCCGCATCTCGCGACCTCGCCGCGCAACGGGAAACCACCTGATCCGCACTCCAGGTGCCACGGGCGGCTGGAGGCCGGTCGGCGTGGTGCGCGGCTGGGCGGTCAGCTCAGTAGCCGCTGTTCGAGTTTCGCGAGGACGGATCGATTGCGCTGGGCGTCCAGGGCCAGGGCTGCGGCCCAGACGTGCGCTGAGATCACGCCGGTCTGGACGCGGTCGATCCAGTCGTGGATGGTGCTGTGCCGGTCCAGGGTGTCGTCGTCGAAGGTGATCGGTTCGAGTTCGGGCAGGTGCACGTAACGCAACTGGGTGGTCTCCCTGCCGCGGGCGTCGAAAATGCTCGCGGCCCAGACTTCCTCGGTGGTGGACGGCTCGTCCGGCGATGTGGTGGTCGTCGTGTCGGGCTGGTCGTCGATCTCGCGGACGACGGTGTCCGCGGCGGCTCGGTGGGCCAGCCCGAATCCCCACAGGCGGCCGTGCATCCCCGCCATCATCCGCCCGGCGATGTCCAGGATCGGAGAGCCCGCGACCGTGGGGCTGTCGTCGGGTGAGAATTCCGCGAAGCCCGCCGCGCTCGACGTGTCGTCGTCGCCGGTGCCGGTGAAGCCCCAGATGTGCACGAGGCCCGGGTCGCTGCTGGACGCGCTGCTGCGGCGCGAGATCATGGCCGGTAGCAGAGTATCGAGGATCGAACGGGCCGGATACCGGATCGCCGGCACGGTGTCGGAAGGACGGATGCTGCTCGAGCGCTTGTGATTTCGTCGGCCGGACATAGGCTTCTCCGTCGCGGTGTGGTTTTCGGACAAGGCATCGACCCGGTTGCAGTCAGCGTTGTCAGTGTAGATAGCCCCCCGGCCACGTTGTCGGCAACATCACATACTCACGCGCGGAGCGTGTGGCGAATGCCCGGGATCGGTCACCGGTTGTCGTCACCATGCGGAGCGGCGGTCGCAGCAGGCCGGGAGCTGTTCGTCCAGGTCTACGCAGCAACCGACGACGCGTCGAACCGTTCTCGCGGCGCGGATCTCGTCCTTCGTGTGCGGCGCCGGGGATCAGGACGCATTGACACGCGGGGCCTCATGCGGTGGTGCACGAGTCGAACAGACGGTGCGCGAGGGCCTTCGAATACCTTTCCGGTCGGCTCCGAGCAGCCGACCGGTCAGCTGGAGAGCCGTGCGGGCGGTCAGGCGGTTCGTGCCAATTGCGGTGCGGAATCGCCGATCGTGGCGCTGGTTTCGCCGATCAGGCGTTGCAGGAAAGCTTCTTGCTGCTTGCGGCCGTGGATGGCGGCGCGGTCGAGTCCGCCGGGAGCCAGGTGTGTGTAGGCAGTGCGTGCGAGGTTGACGGGGATGCGCAGCGCGGGGTACCAGGGTGGGACATAGGCGGGCAGTCCGAGAGTCCGCATCGCTTTGGGTCCGAGGAAGGCGCTGCTGACGGACAGGTGCTGGGCGCGCGCGAGGCGGCCTCGAAGACCGGGCAGGTTGGGGTAGGACCAGTGCAGCGGATCGTCGGCCATGGGACGAGCGAGTTGGCGGCTGGTCTGGTCGGGGTTGGTGATGGCGGTCAGGCAGTGGTCGAGGATTGCGATGCCGTCGCGGAAGCCGGTGGGCAGCCACTGTTCTTCGACGCCGATGAGCCAGCCGACATAGCGGGTGAGGTGGGCGGCGGCGGCCAGTTCGCGGGGGGAGAGGATCACACCGAGCGCCATACCGCCGACGACCGGTGCGAGCAGGGCGCCGACGAGGGTGGCGGCCATGTCGGTCTGGTTGATCGGCAGGCCCCACTCACCGGTGCGCCAGTCGGGCATGGCGGCGACGTGCCTGCGGACCAAGGAGTGGATCAGCCGCACGTGCAGGGTGGAGCGGTAACCGACACCGTAACGGTCCATGCCGTTCTCGGTGGACACGTCCATCGCCCATTGCAAGGTTTCGGCGAACCGGCGGGCGGGGCCTTTCTCCAGGGCGCCGGTGCGCAGGAGGGTCTTGTTGAATCCGGAGGCCAGGTAGCCGCCGATGAAGGACACGTCGCGAGCGAAATACAGCCCGTCGTTGCCGCCGGAGCGGAACACCCGCTCGCCGGCGCGCAACAGATCAGGGTCGACCCATGCCGGGGTGTCCTCGACCACGGTGAAGAAATCGCGCAGCGGCGCGGGAGCGTCGGGGATGCTGTCGACGCCCGTCCGGAGTGCCCGCTCGAACAACGGCCGCGTCACGGCCATGCCTTCGGCGTACATCCACTCGACGAGGCGGTCCATCGGCTCGTCGCCGACGAGCAGTGATTCACCGAGCAGCTGCCAGCGCTGCGGGGACGGTTTCCCGATGCGCAACAGCGCGGCGAACGGGCCGAGGCCGGGTGCCTTACGGGGCCGGTCGGGGTGCCGTGCCGGGATGGTGGCGGACGTGGTCATTGCTGGGCTCCTCATCGGGGCGGGTGATGCCGTGCTTCATCAACGGCACGATGGTGGTGCGGACAAAGGCGCGGGCACGGTCGTCATCGGTGAAGTCGACGCTGCCGCCGCCGGGAGTGAGCAGCAGCGAATGGGCGAGGCGGGCGACGAGTTCGGCGACCGGGCGCGGGTCGTAGTCGTCGACGAGGCCCGCGGACCGGGCGTGGCCGAGCATGCCGACGATGTACTCGATCCCGATGGACACCAGGCGTTCGCCCTGCACGGTAGAAAAGCGCAACGCCTCGTCGGGCGCGACCCGCAGCAACTGGGTGACCAGCCGGTGGATGCGGGTCTGCAGCAGCACGTAGAGCATCGTGTCCTCGATCTGAGCGTCCACGTCGGCGGTGGTGGCGGCGATCGCGGTGACCTCGGCGAGCATGCGGCGGGTCTCCCGGGCGAGTACCGCCTCGATCAGGTTGTCCTTGCCTGCGAACCGGCGATGAATGGTGATCCGGCTGAGCCCGGCCATGCGGGCGATGTCCTCGAGGCTTGCCCGGCGAATCCCGACCTGCAGGATTCGGTCGAGCGCGGCGTCCATGATCCTCTCGTCGACGCCGTCGATGCCCTCGGTCATGATACAAAAGTACAAAGATTGTTTCATTGAGTCAATGGTTCGCCGAATTTCCGGCGCCGACCGCTCGGCTGCGATCTCCAGGGCGGTCGTGTCGCGACGGAAGGGTAGGAGCGCGTGAGACCGCCGCTGCCCCGGTCAGCGCCGGTCTCGGCGGTCGAGATGTCGACAAGATGCGGCGCGGGGGGTCGCGCGTCGATCGAGCCGATGTCGATGGTGTGGTCCCGCGCTCGACGAGGCCAAGAGGCTCGGTCCCGCTGGTGCGTCTGGCGCGCCGAGGTTCTCGCTCGGGCCCTACCCGCACGTCATGCCGGCCCCCTATTTTCGGGCCTGGGCCGGTGTCCCGCTTTCGGCGAGTCCGGTCAAAGCCCGCGGCAACGAATCACGGTGCAGGACACCGAGGCGCTGCGTGGCGCGGGTGAGGGCGACGTAGAGTTCGGCCGCGCCGCGCGGTCCTTCGGCGAGGATCCGTTCCGGTTCCACGACCAGGACGGCGTCGTACTCCAAGCCCTTGGTTTCCGATGCCGCCACCGTGCCCGGCACATCCGGCGGCCCGATCACGACGCTGGTGCCTTCGCGACCGGCTTCATCCCGTACGAAATCCTCGATCGCAGCGGCCAATTGGTGCTCGGTGATTCGTCTGGACCATGGCTGGACACCGCACGCGCGAACCGACTCCGGTGGTTGCACCCCGGGCGCGAATTCGGCGAGCAGCGCGGCGGCGACGGACATGATCTCCGCCGGGGTGCGGTAGTTCACCGACAGCGACCGGTAGACCCAGCGGCCGGGTACGTACGGCTCCAGCATCGTGTCCCACGAGGTCGCTCCGGCGACCGACCGGCGTTGAGCGAGGTCACCGACCACCGTGAAGGATCGGCCGGGGCAGCGCCGCATCAACACTCGCCAGTCCATCTCGGACAGTTCCTGGGCCTCGTCGACCACGACGTGCCGGTAGGTCCAGTCCCGGTCTGCCGCGGCGCGTTCGGCGAGTTCGCGAGTGTCGCGTTCGAGGAAGCGATCCGCCAGGTCGTGTCCGTAGAGCATGTCCTGGGCGAGCAGGTGGTCCTCGTCGTCCATCAGGTCCTCCCGGCTGACCAGGAGGTCCAATACGCCGGCCGCGTAGGCGGCCTCGGCCTGCTGTTCCCGCTCGGCTGCGCGGTCGTCCGACCGGTCGCGGCCGAGCAAGTCGACCAACTCGTCGAGCAGCGGCACGTCCGATACCGTCCAGGCAGCGCCATCGGCGCGCCACAGCGCCTCGTCGGCGCCTGCCGCCGCCAACCGCTCGGGGGACTCGTACAGCTGCGCCAACAGGGTTTCCGGTGTCAGAATCGGCCAGAGTTCGTCGAGCGCGGCGGCGAACTGGTCGCAGTCCGCGAGCTCCGCGATCAGGTCCGTCCGCAGGTTCTCCCATGCTTCGCGCTCCTGCCGGGTCAGCCAGCCGCGGCCGATCCGGGCTATCGCTCGTTCGGTGAGCACCCATGTGACGATCTCCCGGAACACCGCGCGAGCTTCGTTGTGCGGCTGCCCGCTCGCGCGCGCCTCCTGCCTGGCCCACTCCGCGGTCTCGGCATCGATGCGCACCGTGACGTCGGTCAGTTCGATCGGTAGCGGACGCTCCGGCAGCCGCTGCCGATCGGCCACCGCTGCCGCGAGCACGTCCAGGATGTCCAGCGAGCCTTTGAGCCGGGCCGCCGCCGGGGTGTCCTCGGCCGTGACGCGCAGACCGGGCATCAAGTCGCCGGTGGTCATGAACACGACGTTCGTCTCGCCCAGCGAGGGCAGGACGCGGCTGATGTGATCGAGGAACGCCGGATTGGGCCCGATCACGAGCACGCCGTTGCGTTCCATCCGCTCGCGCTGGGTGTAGAGCAGGTACGCGACGCGGTGCAGCGCCACCACGGTCTTCCCGGTGCCGGGACCACCTTCGATCACCAGTACACCGGGGTGATCGAGCCGGATTATCTCGTCCTGCTCGGACTGGATCGTCGCCACGATGTCGCGCATTCCCGTACCGCGCGGCGCGTCGACCGCCGCGAGCAGCGCAGCGTCGCCTCGCTCGCCACCGCCGGGGCGGCCGAGCACCTCGTCGGTGAAATCGACGACGCCGCGTCCGCGGGTGTGGAATTGGCGGCGTCTGCGCATGTTCTCCGGGCTGGCGGCGGTGGCGACGTAGAACGCGCGCGCCGCAGGCGCCCGCCAATCGAGTAACAGCGGTTCGTACTCGTTCTCCTCGTCGAAGAGTCCGATCCGGCCGATGTAGGAGTGTTCACCCGACAGGGTGTCCAACCGACCGAAACACAGCCCGTTGTCCGCCACGTCCAGCCGCTTGGCCTCCTTGGCCAGCGCGCGCACCTCGACATCCCGTTCCATCGGCGTTCCGCCGTTCCCACGCAACGCCGCGGCGTAGCGACCCCGCACTCGCGCGCGTTCGGCGTCGAGCCGCGCGTAGAGCCCGGCCACATAGTCCCGCTCGGACCGCAATTCGTCCTCGTACCCCTGAGCCGACACAGGCCCCTCCTCTTTCCGGCTCGGCGATCCTGCGTGGTGCACGCGGACACTGCTCGCACTCCGCATTTCGCTACTCCCATTTCCGCAGGTTCTGGCCACGGCCAGCGATTCTGCGGCATGACCCGGGTCTTGCCGCAAGCCCCCGGGTCCGCTATAGATTGAGAGTGGAAAGAGGTTGATACCTTCCTACTGGATCAGCTTCTCGCTCTCGAGCCAGTCGTAGGCGACGTCGGCGGGATCCTCGCCATCGATGTCGACGCGGCCGTTCAGGTCCTGCATAAGCTCATCGGTGAGGTGCTCGGAGATCGTTCCGAGCAGGGTGCGCAACTGCGGGTAGCGGTCGATGATCGCACCGCGCACGACCGCGGTGCCGCTGTAGGGCAGGAAGAACTGCTTGTCGTCGTCGAGCACCACCAGCTTCAGGTTCTTGACCCGGCCGTCGGTGGTGTAGATCATGCCGAAATTGCACGGGGCGCTCTTGGCCGTGGCCGTGTAGACGACACCGGCGTCCATCCGCGTGACGTTGCCGGACGGGACACCGCCCGGATCGTTGTAGGGAATCCCGTACTTCTGCAGCATCGGAATGAAACCGTCCGAGCGACTGAAGAATTCGTCGTCGACGCAGAACGTCCGCTCGGGGATCGGAAGCGCCGCCACGTCCGACAGCGACCGGACCTTCAGGCGGTCGGCGGTCGGCGTCGACGCGCCGAACGCGTAGGTGTCGTTGAAGTTGGCCGGCGGCAGCCACTCCAGGTTGTGGTCGCGCTCCTCGATGTCGTGGACGCGCTGCCAGAGTTCGTTCGGGTCCGAGATCGTCTCGGTCTGGTTGTGATAGTTGACCCAGCCGGTGCCGGTGTACTCCCAGAGCACATCGGCGTCGCCGTTGAGCTGGGCCTGTCGAGACGACGCGGAACCCGGCGCCCCGGTCAGGTCGGTGACGCTCGCGCCCGCCGCGGCCAGGTAGGTCGCGGTGATCTTGCCCAGCAACACGCCCTCGGTGAAGCTCTTCGAGGTGACGACCAGCTTCGCGCCGTCCAGTGGCCGCGCACCGTCCGGCAGGCGCGCGTCGTGGAAGGTTCCGGATGAGCTCACCAGACCGCACCCGGCGAGCATCGCCACTACGACGAGCGTGGAAACAAGTGTGGCCAGCCGGGCTCGTGGCGATCTCATGAGATACCTCGTGGGGTCGCGGCCAATTCGACCAGTCTGCCGAGCCAGTCGATGAGCAATGCCAGAAGTCCGACCAGGATCGCGCCGGAGAGGAGCAGTTTCGGCAGGAAAAGGGTGACGCCGGTCGTGATGAGCGTGCCGAGGCTGGTCGCGCCGATGAACGTACTCAGCGTCGCGGTACCGACCAGGATCACCAGCGCGGTGCGCACCCCGTTGAGAATCACCGGCACCGCCAGCGGCAGTTCGACCTGGAACAGCGTCCGCGTGGCCGAGAACCCGATGCCCCGCGACGCCTCGATCGTGCGCTGATCGACCTGCCGGAGCCCGACGATCGTGTTCTGCAGGATCGGCAGGATCGCGTACACGACGAGACCGACGATCGCCGTACGGAATCCGGTGCCCAGCCAGAAGGTGAACAAGACCAGCAGGCCGACGGCAGGCGCGGCTTGGCCGACATTGGCGATATTGACGGCGATGGGTTCGAGCCGCCGCAACGCCGGGCGGGTCAGCGCGATGCCCAGCGGAATCGCGACGACCACCACGATCACCGTGGCCACCACGGTCAGCTCGACGTGCCGGAGGATCGTGGTCTGCAGGTTGGCCCAGCCGAGGGACGCCTTCTCCGTCGCGGTGAACGTCGTGGACCGGTACCAGATGACGTATCCGGCACCGATGACGAGGATGATGATCGGCTCGAACCACACGTCGAGCGGAACGCGGCGCAGGCGGCTCATGACTGCCCGGCCGATCCGGAATCGTCGTCCGCCGCGACCACCGGGGTCGGCGCCGGATCGGTCCCGTCGATGTACGTGGTGTAGGAAAGATCCTCCTCGTCGGCACGCCCCTCGGCGAGCTTGTTCCGGATCACCTCCGTGACGGTGCCGATGCTCAGTGAGCCGAGCACCGCGCCGCGACCATCGGTCACCAGTGCGGCGCCCTGGCTGGTGGCGAGCATCGCGTCGAGCGCGTCGTTGAGCGTCGAGGATCGTGCGACAACGGGCAATCGCCGATCGAGGTAGTCCGAGACCTCCGGTTTGGTCGCCAGCTCGGCGAGTGAGGGCCACGACCGGGGCCGCCCGGCCGCGTCGACAACGACGACCCAGGTCTGCCCGGCAGCCTTCGCGCGGTCGATCACGCTGTGCGCGGGCTCGCCGATGCGAGCGGTGATCACCTCGTCATAGGCGACGTCGCGCACCCGCGACACGGTCAGATACGCCAGCTTCGCGCCGGAGCCCACGAACTCCTCCACGAACGGCGTGGCCGGGTCGGTGAGGATTTCCTCCGGGCGCGCGTACTGCTCGACGTGACCGCCTTCGGACAGGATCAGCACCTTGTCGCCCAGCTTGGTGGCCTCCTCGAAATCGTGCGTGACGAGCACGATGGTCTTCCCGAGTTCGTGCTGGATCGCGATCAAGCTGTCCTGCAGGCGAACCCGGGTGATCGGGTCGACCGCGCCGAACGGCTCGTCCATGAGCAGCACCGGCGGGTCCGCCGCGAGCGCCCGCGCGACGCCGACCCGCTGCTGTTGTCCGCCGGACATGTCCTTGGGAAGCCGGTCGGCGAAGGTGCCTGGGTCGAGACCGACCAGATCGAGCAGGTATTCGGTGCGTTCGGCGATCCGCTTCTTGTCCCATCCCAGCACCCGCGGGATGGCGCCGACGTTCTTGGCGACCGTCCAATGGGGGAACAGGCCACCGGACTGGATGACATATCCGATCGACTGCCGCAGCTTGTCGGGGTCCTCCCTGGTGACGTCGCGACCGCCGATGAAGATCCGGCCCTCGGTCGGCTCGATCAGCCGGTTGATCATCTTGAGCGTGGTCGTCTTGCCGCACCCCGACGGGCCGACGAACGCGACGATATCGCCGGCCTCGATCTCGAGGTCGAGGCGCTGCACCGCCGGCTTCTGCTGGCCCTTGTAGCGTTTGACGACCGAGTCCAGCTGGATGGACGCACCGGTAACGGTGCGCTCCGGTGCGGGCGGTGCGGGCCGGCTGGTCACATCGTCGGTCATGACAATCCCTTTGCGATCGTGAGGCGTCCGAGCAGGACGAGGAGCGCGTCGAACACCAGCGCGATGAGGACGATGAGGATGGTGCCGGTCAGCGCCATCTCCAGGGCGTTCGCGCCACCGAGGCGGGAAAGGCCGTTGAAGATCAGCGATCCGAGGCCAGGTCCGAGGACATAGGCGACGATGGCGGCGACGCCGACGATCATCTGGGTGGACACCCTGATGCCGGTGAGAATCACCGGCCAGGCGATCGGCAATTCGACGGTCAGCAGAATGCGCCACCGCGAAAAGCCGATTCCGCGCGCGGATTCGACGACCGAGGCGGGCACCGACCGCAAACCCACGATCGCGTTGCCGATCACCGGTAACGCCGCGAAGAACGCCAGCATCACGAACGACGGGACCACGCCCAAGCCGAACGGGACCAGCAGGATCGCCAGCAATGCCAGCGAAGGAATGGTCAGCGCGACACGGCTGGAGGTCAGCGAAAGCGCGGACAACAGCGGGAGCCGATACACCACCACCGCGACGAGGACGGCGACGACCGTTCCGACCAAGACCGTCTGGAACGCCAGCGAAGCATGCTGATAAGTGAGGAACGCAAGAACTTCGCCCCGCCCTCGGATGTAGTTCCATAAATTCACGGGATTCCCATCGTCAGCCGAAGATCAGGCGGTACCTGTTCGTGATCGGTCGTCCGGGCGCGCGAGCCGTCAAAGAGTAATCGATGCCGCACGTTCGATTCCCGACGGCGCGCGGAGGGCGAATCGCCGGATAACACGGTCGTTCATCAAAGGGGCCTTTCGCTCGAACCCGACGATCGGCTCAGAGAAAACCACGCTCACCCCGGCCCGGCCAGCATTACAGTCACCCAGATCGAAATAGGCGATCCCGGCGGGAATCCGTGCCGAGGACTGGGTGCGGGGGCCGGGCTCGCCACGGGCGTCTCCGGCACCGCGCCGGGTCTGCCGCCGCTTGCGGTGTGACGATTGCGGCGCGTGTCGGTGAGTTCCAGTGCGCATCATCGTTCACCGGTCGTTTTCGACGACACCCATTTCGAGCGCCGCCCCTATGATCCGTGGTCGGCCTACGGCCAGTCCAAGACGGCCAACGTGCTGTTCGCCGTGGAAGCGGCCCGGCAATGGGCCGGCGAGGGCATCACGGTCAACGCGCTGATGCCCGGCGGAATCCAGACCAATCTGCGGCGCCACGTGTCCGACGAGGAACTCGCGGGCTCCGCGCGGCCGCAGGCGGGGCGCGCATGATGTGGAAGACGCCGCAGCAGGGTGCGGCCACTTCCGTGCTGGTCGCGACATCGCCCTTGCTCGACGGTGTCGGGGGACGCTACTTCGAGGACTGCGGCGAAGCCGAGGTCGGAGTCCTCAGCGCCCGCAACGGAGTCACCGCGCACACCCTCGACCCCGACCCCGACGCCGCCGCCCGGCTGTGGCAGGTGTCGAGCGCGATGCTGGTTGTCTGAGGGCAGGCCTGCCTCCGCGCCTTACCCCGATATCGGCCCTCGCCGACGGGAGCGGGCGAATGCCGTCCTGACAGGGCGCTGGGCATCAGGGGCGATCGACGCGATCGAGGGCGAAGCGGGCCAGATTGGTGGAGATGATCTCCGGTTGTCCGCCGGATTGTCGCGCGGCGGCGGTGAGCACGTCGATGTGGTGGTAGCCGGGGGCGGTCACCGTCTCGCCGTGACCACGCCACCCGGCCGCGATGACGACCCCGGCGCCGCCGATCAGGTTGATGGTCGGGTTGGCGAAGATGCCGCCGGGGTGCGTGCGGTGACGCGTGATGTCGGGTGCCTGCGACTGGAAGACGTCGAACGCGAGTCGCATCGGGAAGTACCACTCGGTGAAGTCCAGCGGTTGCGCCGCCAGGCTGCGTGCGAGGTCCGCGATGGCGGTGACCTCATGTGTGGCGTCGGTGAACGGTACGCCGTGGCGGTCCGATGCGCCCGCGGCCACGGCTGGTTCGTCGTAGTCGCGCCAGGTGTAGAGCGGGCCGTTCGGCTGATCGGGGATCGCCTTGCGATCCGGACCGAACAGCATGCCGGTGAGCCCGCGCAGCGCCGGCACCGCGGCGACATCACCGGGGACCGGGAAGTCCTTGTCCACTACGGTGCCGCCATCGAAGAAGCCGAATCCGGCTTGCAGCAGTGCCAGCGGCTGGGAGTTGGCGTCGAGGAACGCTCCGAGCGCGGCGGCATTGGTGATCCGGAAATCACGCACCGAGGGCGAGCCGGTCGCGGCGGCCGCCACGTTCCGCGACACCAGGACGCGGTAGGTGGCTTCCTGGTTGAGGCTGCTGGGAACGTAGGCCGCCAGATCGGATTCGCTGTCGGGCGCGAGATATGCGGCGAGCCCGGCGATTCCCAGCAGGTTCATCGTCTCCGGGTTGATGACCGCGGGCAGAGCCAGCACGCGCGGAAGGGCCCCACCGTCGAGCGCGGCCTCGACCGCGGCCGAGCCGATCCCGCCGATCGAGAGGTCGAGGAGGTCGGGGATGCCGTTGAGCGCGGACAGTGAGGTGTCTATCGAGGAATCGAGGGCGAAGTAGCCGGCGCACTGGTCGGCGCCCGCGACGCCGCCGAAATCCCATTCGGCGAAGAACGCGGTGAGGACTCCGCCCAGCGAATGACCACCGCACAACGTCTTTCGCTTCCGTGTCTCCGGATCCGGCAGTTCGGCGGTGAGCAGATCGTATTGGTCCTGCACCGTTTGCGCGACACCGATATGACCGAGCCACCCGAGTCGCTCGTTCGGCACCACGCCGCCGAAGCGGCGGCCGTCGATGTCGGCGCCGCGATAGTAGTAGTCGACCGCGAGGTGCACGTCGCGCGACGCGAGACCGGCCTGCATGCCGAGGTGGTCCTCCAGGCAGTTGGAGCGACGATCCAACGCCCAGAACTCGAGGTGCCTGCCCTGCTTCGCCGCCGCGGCGACGGTATTGCGCGCGACGCTGTCGAACGCGCCCGCGCCTTCGAAGATCCCCGGTTGCGCCACCAGAACGGCGTCGGCGTCCGCCGAGCGGGCCGGACCGGCGGCATCTCGGTAGCGCAGATACGACAGCCGGTCGCAGGCGGCTGGACGCGGCCCGACGGACTCCGGCAGCGGAATTCGACGGCTGACCACGGATTCCGCCACCGCTGTGATCGACGAGGAGGAAGCCACCGCGGTCTCGGTACGTTCCGGCCCGTTCGGCTGCGCCGTCGCGCTCGGCGCCGCGGCCGCGACGACCAGCACGGTGGTCACGATGCCGGATCTCAGGAGACGCAGAACACCGTCACGATGTCTCCCGTACCGACGGTGGCTTGTCAACGAATGTGCCGGCATCGACGACCTCTCGTCATGACAGCGGAGCAGCTGTATCACCGGCACATTCCGCACCGGCGCGATGAAACATAGGGCGCCCTCTACCGGCTGTCAACGCCAACCGAGGCGCCTACGAAACATCCCAAATCCCGGCCGGTTCGCGTTGGAACACAGCCCATATGCGTCGACGTCGAGCAGTCGCACGATCAAGGCGGAGGCCTATGGGCGAGGGGATGCTGCCGACGGTGATGTGACGCCTGCATAGCGGAAACGGTTGAACTCGCGCGGATCAGTAGATCGCAGGGCGACATTCACGCGGTGGCGGCGATCTCTTCCCGGCTGGCACGGTTCCCACTCGAACGTGGCGGTGTCCGAGCTGATGACCCTCTGATGGATCGGCCGTTGCGTCGAAGATCACCCCTCGTCCGGTCAGGTGGGCGCGCTCGGCGAGTCGGTAGTGTGGCGGGCATGCAGGTCGGGCAACCGAGTAGAACCGCGATGGCCGTCGCGCGAGCGCGGGCCTACCATCAGGCTGCCGACGAGCCCCGAGTGTTCACCGATCCTCTGGCGCAGCGGATCATCGGCGAATCCGATTTTCGGGCAAATGAATTCGACCGAGGCGTCGATCAGGATCTGGCTCGTCGCCGCCGGTTGTTCATCGCGGCGCGCAGTCGATTCGCCGACGACGTCGCGGCGGTCGCCGTCGCCCGAGGCACCCGCCAGGTGGTGATCCTCGGTGCCGGACTGAACACGACCGCCTACCGCAACACTACCGAGGGCGTGCGATTCTTCGAGGTCGACCATCCGGATACCCAGGAGTGGAAGCGGGGTCGACTGTCCGAGGCCGGAATCGCGGTCCCGCCGTCAGTGACCTTCGCCCCGATCGATTTCGAACAGTCCACGTTGGCCGCCGGGTTGGCCGCGGCCGGCTTCGACCGCACGCGCGATGCCTTGTTCATCTGGCTCGGCGTCGTCATGTACCTGACCGGGACATCGGTCGACGACACTCTTCGCTATATCGCCGATCACGGCGCGGCAGCAGAGGTGGTCTTCGACTATCTCTATCCGACCGCTCCGACATCGCGTGATCGGTCGACCGGAGCACAACGAGCGCGCGCGGATCGTGTGGCCGCGGTGGGTGAGCCGTGGCTCAGCTTCTTCACGGCGGACCAGATCCGCGCCGAATTGCTGTCCTCGGGCTTCGCTCGGGTCGAAGACCATTCCGCGACAGAGCTATTGGCGGCCTACGGCATCCGCCCCAGCACCGATGTGGATTCCGGGCCGCACCTGGTTCATGCCGGCACGATGAGCATCTAGGGGCTACCCGGCCTCGTCCAACCAGGCCACGTCGGTCGCGGAACCGATCCATACCGCGGAATGTGCGGCTGCCGAACGATCGCCGCCGCTTTGCGGGGGCGGATATCGGTCACGCACGTCATAGGACCGTCCTGTTACGCGGGCACTGCCGCAGGCGTCTAGTGGTCGTCCGGTTACTCGGAGAGGCTGCCGCGCAGGTAGCAACGGTGGGCCGGAGGTATTCGGCTCGCCGGCGAGCTTGTGGGCGCAGACGCTCGGCTCGCTGCCCACAGCTTCCCGGACGTTCGCAGTAAGTGTTGTAACCAAGGAAGGACAGTCGTCATGCGTATCACGGTCTTCGGAGCCAATGGTCCCACCGGCCGCCTGCTCACCGGCCAGGCGCTCGCCGCGGGACATCAGGTCACCGCGGTCACCCGGCAGCCGGATTCCTTTCCGCTGCGGCATGATCGGCTCGAAGTGGCCGGGGCCGACGTGCTCGATCCGGCCGCCGTGGACGCCGCCGTGGCCGGGCGGGACACGGTACTGTCGACGCTCGGGGTGCCCGCGGGAAAGGAACCGATCACCACCTATTCACGAGGTGCGGCCAATATCGTCGCCGCGATGCAACGGCATCGGGTGCGTCGGCTGGTTGTGGTCAGCTCGAGTGGGGTCGAGCCGCACTCGTACTCCGACGGGGGTCTTCTTTTCAACCGGGTACTCCTGCCCTACGTGACGCGGGTCCTGGGCAAGACGCTGTACGACGACATGCGGCGGATGGAAGCGCTGGTCCGCGCCAGTGATCTGGACTGGACGATCGTGCGCCCGAGCGGGCTCTACCACCTGCCGTCGGTCACCGCTTACACGATCATCGAAGGCAACGCCGACGGCAGGTTCACTGCCCGTTCCGACCTGGCCGCGAGCATGCTGGCCCTGCTGGACGACGACCGCCACCTCCGGACCACCGTCAGCGTCGTCACCACCGACGACAACCCAACCTTGCTCCAGTGGATCCGTGGCGAGGCGCTCGCCAAGAGATGATCGTTCGGCTGTGACGCCCGACGGCATCCTCGACGCCGAGATGATGATCGGAGCGATCCGCGCCCGCGTTCGACGAGTCCGAGGTCGTGATCATGAACACACCTACGTTCCAGGGCGCCGCCGTGGCGGTCACGCTGACCGGCACCGCCGTGGCCTCGGCGGCGCCGGGCGTGCCGGCGCCGGTCAAGTCGTCGCGATGACGATCTGCTCGGATTCGGCCGGCCGCAGGCCGTCGGTCCGGTCGGCGAAGTAGCGGGTGGTCAGCTCGGCGGACGAGATGTGCCGGGCGGCGGCGAAGCCGGCGTCTTCGGCCAGTTTCACCATCTCGTCGGGGCGGAAGAAGCTGAGGAACGGGGTGCCGGATCGGCGGGCGCCCTCTTCGGCGAACCGGCGTAGTCGCTGCTCGTCGGCGTCGACGAGTTCGAGCGGTAGCAGGAATGTCGTGGCAAGGGTGGAACCCGGCGCGAGCTCCGACAGTTGTCGCAGGGTTGCGATATTCGCCTGGCGGGTGAGGTACATCGAGACACCGGCGGAGGCGATCAGCGCCGGGCGGGTGGGATCGAAGCCCGCCTCGAGCAGCCGCTGCCACCACGCGTCCACCTCGAAATCGACCGGTACCAGCCGCAGCCACGACGGGATGCCGAACCCGAGTTCGACGAGACGCTGCCGTTTCCACGCCTGAGGTCCGGGCTGATCGACCTCGAAGACGGTGAACCTCGCGGCGAGGCCGGGCCGGCGCTGGGCGAAGCTGTCCAGCCCGGCGCCGAGGACGACGTACTGATCCACGCCGCGCTCGGCCTGCTGGGCGAGCAGATCCTCGAGAAAGCGGGCGCGGGACACGATGCCGGCGCGCATCGGTGCGGTGGTCTGCGGATCCATATCCGGTCGGTGCCGCCAGCCCTCCTCGGGTGCGGCCAAGCGCAGGCCGGTGAGATCGTCGAACACGTGCGGGGGCGGGTCGTCCAGGACGTGCACGGCTCGCCACAGAGCCACCCGGACGGCGGTGCTGTCCGGCGTGATCGTCTCGTGTGTCACTGCCTCACTCCTCGTCCGGCGCTTGCAGGCTCCACAGTCGCCCGTCCGGGTCGCGGACGGTCATCTCCCGGGTGCCGTAGTGGGTCGGTTCGAAGCCGGTGACGATCTCGACGCCGTCGCCCGGACGGTCCTGCGAATTCGGGACCTTCAGCACCAACCGGGTGCGCGATTGCTGCGTCGGCGGGACCTCTGCGACGAAGACGTAAGGGCCGTCGCCGTTGCGGAACCGGCCGGAGTGGTGGTCGGTCTCGAACTCCACGGCGTAGCCCAACCCTTGCAGGAACTTGGCCATCCGGCCCCAATTGTGGGTTTCCAGGAACACGGCCTCGATGCCTTCGGTCGTCATTGTCCATCCTCTCCTGACGGTGACTGCGGGTGCTCGTCGGCGAGGTAGGCGCGCAGCGCGTCGGTGACCAGCGCCGACAACGACATCTCCGACTCGATCGCCCGGTACTTGACCTGCTTGATCAGCTCGACCGGCAGGTAGACGTTGAACTGCTTCACTTCCTCGCCCATGAGGCGATGCTAGCAAATTAGCATGCTAGCTCACTAGCGTGCCAGCGCCGACCGAGCGTTCGTGTCGTGCGCGCACGCGCCGAATTGGTCGCAGGCGTACTTGCGGAGTTGCCCCGGTGTCAGAGCCTCGGGCGGCGGGCGCCTCGGCGCCTGGGGCGCAACTGGTACAGGCGGTACCAAGCCAAGGCGAGGAAGGCGACTCCCAGACCGGCGACGACACCCATATCGACGAGCCACGTGCCGAGCGTGTGCTTCCACAGCGCGTCGGGTGCGCCCGTATGCGGTGAGAGGGTGTCGAGGTCGAGGGTGGCGGCTCCCGCCCCGAACCCCCACCGGGACGGCGATATATAGGACAGTTGCTCCAGAACGGGTGTGCCGGGCAGCCGCACCAGCCCGCCCGTGAGCACCAGTTGCGCCATCGAGAGCACGATCAGCAACGGCAGGGTCTTCTCCGAGGTGTTGACCGCCACCGACACCAGCAAGCCCAGCGCCAGCGACGCGATGCCGAGCATCGCCATCGCGAGGATCAGCTCCAGCTCGACGGAGGTGAAAAGCCCTTTCGGCGGCATACTCACGCCGATGGTGCCGACCAACACCAGCACCGCCGCTTGCAGGGTGGTGATCACCCCTAGTACCAGTAGTTTCGACATCAGATAGACCCCCGCCGACAAGCCCGCGGCGCGTTCTCTGCGGTAGATCGTCTGCTCTTTGACGATTTCGCGAATCGAGTTGCCGGTGCCGACGAAGCATGCGGCGAATGCCAGAACCATGAGCTTGGTCGGGGCATCGATGTTGGTTCCCGGCGCCCCGATGAACCCCTCGCCCGACGGCACCGCGGCGATCAAGCCACCCAGCAGCACGGGCATCACCCCGAGCAGCGCCAGATAGCTGCGATCGGAGGCGATCACCGCCAGATATCGCCTGCACAACGTACTGAGCTGGCTGGACTTGGACTGCGGCGCGGGCGGCGGCGCCGGTGTGTGTACATCCGCGGGACCGACATCGTCGATCGGTGCGACCGCCGCGTACTGCTCGAAGCGTGGCGAAGCCCGGAATTCACCGGCCCAGTCGCGGTCCTCCTCGCGGTCGAATGCCTGGAAGACTTCGGCCCAGGTGCGCTTTCCGAACTGCTGTAAACCCTCGGCCGGCGGTCCGTAATAGGCCAGTCTGCCGCCGGGCACCAAGACCAACAGGCGGTCACAGGAATCGAGGTTCGCCACGCTGTGCGTGACGACGATGACGGTCCGTCCGTCGTGAGCCAGTTCGGACAGCATTTCCATGACGGTCTTGTCCAGGCCCGGGTCGAGACCGGAGGTCGGTTCGTCGAGGAACAACAGCGACGGTTTGGTCAGCAACTCCAGCGCGACGCTCACCCGTTTGCGCTGCCCGCCCGAGAGCTTATCGATGCGGGTATCCGCGTGCCGCGCCAAGCCGAGTTCTTCGAGCACCTCGTCGACCCGCTGCTCGCGCTCCTCGCGGCCGGTGTCGCCGGGGAAGCGCAGTTCGGCCGCGTAGAGCAGCGCGCGCCGCGTCGGAAGCTGGTTGTGCAGGATGTCCTCCTGCGGGACCAGTCCGATCCGGTGCCGGAGCTCGTCGTAATCGGTGTACAGGTCGCGTCCGTCGTAGCGGACCGTCCCTTCCGTCGCGGGCCGCAGCCCGGTGACCGCGCCGAGCAGGGTCGACTTGCCCGCCCCGCTCGGCCCGATGACGCCGACGAGCGAGCGCTGGGGGATGGGGAACCCCACGCCGTCCAGGAGCACTTTGCCTTCCGGTGTCCGCACCGTGAGGTTCTGCACCGAAACCGACACCTCGCCGGTGTCGACGGATTCGCGCAGCTCGTCGCCGACCAGCCGGAACGTGGTATGCCCCAGGCCGATCGAGTCGAAGTCGGCGAGGTCGACGGCCTCGACGCGGGAGCCGTTGACGTAGGTGCCGTTGTGGCTGTCGAGGTCGACGATCTGGTACTTTCCCGCGCCGACCGTGCGCAGCTCGGCGTGATGGCGGGAGACCATGAGGTCGGGCGTAACGATGTCGTTGTCTGCGGCGCGTCCGATTCGGAGCGTGGGTGAGGTGATCCGGACTACCGCGCTGGGGTGGGTCGCCGGAGGCGAAACTCGCCGGGGAAGGCCGGGAAGGAACTTCGTGACCGTGGCTTCATCGTCGAGGTCGTAGCCGGGATCGGGGACGAGCATCGTGTCTCCACCGACGCCGCTACCGGACTCGGGGGCGGGTCGGCCGTCTTGTCCCTCCAAGGAACAGGCCAACTGCTCGCCGTCCACCGCGTGACCGAGCTGGAACGTCTCGTCGTGATCGATCATCATCTCCTCGACGCGGTGACCGTCGAAAAAGGTTCCGTTGAGGCTGCCCGCGTCCTCGATTTTCCACCCGTCCGCATCCCGCTCCAGAACGGCATGCAAGGAAGAGACGCGCGGATCGGTGACGACGACGTCGGCCTCTGGATCCCGGCCGACATTATATGCGCCCCCGGCGCGTAGCCGATAGACGCGTTCCCTTGTCTGCACCACCAGAACCGGCGCATCGGGAAATTCTGTGGAGGACGATTCATCCGCCATATTGCGAGTATACGACCGGCCCGTACTGCCACCGCAAGAGTTCTGCATTGCCGAGATGTCAGGGTGAGGTCTGTCGTGTCGGACATTGTTCGTGCCACTCGGCTATCCCACGGGATCTGCGTCGAACAGCGCTGACGAATCCGACGAGCGTGATAGCAACCACTCACGTGCCCGTCGGAATATGCCAGGCGGTCAGCCGGTCTACTGTCGCCCGGCGAAGGAGATGTCGAGCGATCCCGAACTTGCCACCAGCGCCGACGGATACGGGAGAACGCGAGAGAAGGAAGCGAACTCGAATATGTAATACTTTTCCGAACACTCCGTGCTACGAACGGTTTTTCGGCGATTATTCTACGGGAGATGCCGGTTCGGTCGAAACACGATCAGATCCACTGGAGAACAGCATCTCTCGGTTCCTCTGCAAGCCACTGTCGAGCATCGGCGTAATGGTGGTCTCGTCATCCGAGTGCGGGACTATCGGGAAGTTCGGTGGCAGAGTGTTGTTTCGGCCGTCCGGTCGGTGGCCGGGTGAGGATCGCGGTGACCACGGCGAGGTAGACCGCGACGGGAACGCCGCAGACGATGGCTCGGACCATGTGGGGCATCTGTTCGCTAGCGGCGGTCATGGCGGGGACATAGGTGGGAGCCCCGGTCAGACCGAGGGCCTCGATCTCGGCGTAGAGCCAACTGGTCAGCCACATCGAGGATGCCGCGAACAGGGTTGCCGTCACGACGATTCGGAATATGCGGCGTCCGTCTACGCGTGTGGTGGAGTGCAGCAAGACGATCAGCAATGGCACGAACCACACCCAGTGATGACTCCACGCCAGCGGCGGCACAACACACCCGATCAACCCGACCACCACCACCCCGAGTAGCGGGCGTTGTGTGCGGTGGGCGGCGACGGCGGCGGCGTAGCCGAGGCAGGCGGCGCCGGCGACACATGCGGCCCACAGTCGATCCGGCGCGAGCTGGGGCGCCCACAGGTTCGACAGCACGCCGTTGATCGACTGGTTCCCCGGATGGGTGACCGGACCGATGCGATCGACGTCACCGGCGGCATCGTGCCAGAACTCCCAGGCGTCGCCGGGCAGGATCAGCCAGGCCACGACCACGGTGGCCAGACCGGTGGCACTCGCGGTGGCAGCGGCGCGCCACTGCCGAGTGAGCAGCAGATAGGGCAGGAACACGATCGCGGTGAGCTTGATCCCGGCGATTAGGCCGACCGAGAAGCCGCGCAATCGTGCCTCGGCCGGACGGGTGAGGTCCCAGACCAGGATCGCCATCAGCAGCAGGTTGATCTGCCCCTGCCACAGCGTGCCACGGACCGCCTCGATGTCGATCGCGACCAACCCCAGTCCGAGGCTCAGTAGGGCAAGGCGGGCATCCCCGCGATAGCCGAGCACTCGCCAGCACCGCCAGATCGTGGCCCACAGGGCAACCAACGACATCGCGAACCAGACGACTTTCGCGACTCCGAACGACACGATCGCGAGCGGAACGAAACACAGGGCTGCGAACGGCGGGTAGGTGAACCAGCCTCCCGGCGGAATCGGTGCGGTGTAGAGCGCCTGCGAATCGAGCACTGTACGGGCGGCATTGCGGTAGATCACCAGATCGCCATCGTTGACCAGCAACCCGAATTGCGGCGTGGCGGTGAACGGCACGAGCGCGGCCTGCAGCAACGCCGCAACGCCGGCGGCGAGCGCGAGAACCGCCCATCCGGTCGAGATCGCTGCACCGGTCGAGTCCGCACTCCGCGCCATCGCGCCCCCCACATCTTCCCCTCGAGATGCCTGCTGCCGCCGTCACGGTAGCAAGTCGTGCCCTCCGTGCAGATGTCGGTGTCGGAGCGCCGGTCAGCCTGCGAACGGGGGCAGAGTCGCGAATTCCGGGGCGAGCCGGGCGGCCGGGACGGTGTGTGCGATCCAGCGGCGGGCACGGCTGAGCGGATGGTCGGGAAATTCCGGGTCCCACCGGATATCGTCGGCCACGTTGTACGGCAGCCGCCCGCGCACCTCGGGCGCGTAGGGATGCGGCGGGTACATGTCGTCGAAACCGATCTTGGTCGCGAGCACGGCCTCGCGCAGACCGGTGGTACCGGTCTCGGGACAGAGAATCTGAAGCACCGCGCTGCTGTGGGCCTTCGGGACGATCACGGACGCGGCGAACACCAAGCCTTGCGGCTGGTTGGGCAGCGGCAGCTTCTCCATACGCAACAGCGCGGGCTGGGCGTCCAGCCACACCACGAAAGCTTCGATCAGGCAACCGTTCTCGGCGCTTCGCTCGGCCAGGCGACGGCGCAGAGTCGTCAGATCATCCAGTGCGGGCAGGTCCGGGACGAGGTCGAAGTACGTCACGTTCACCATGTCACCGGTCCGGAGGTCCCGCCAGGTGGCGTTGTCGACCTGCTGCATTTCCCCGGTGTCGAACGAAATAGGCACGGGGTCAGAGTATCCGCGGCCCGATCGTTGCTGCCCGCCGCCGCTTCGCGCACGGGCGCGGTGGAGCGGGGCCGTCCGGCGGACGAGACGCCACCCGGTACATTCCGGTATCCGGCTCTGCGGATCCGCCAGTAGCGCTCGGTCCCGGCAGATCGGTTCGGTTGCCTGTGTTCGCGGGCGTCGGCTGTACTCACGTTCGGTGTGAATCCTTTGTCGATGCGCGGTCCTCTCATAGGTGTGCCGGCAACCGGGTCGGCGCGAATCGAGGAGGTTGTCGTGATTGTTGCCGCCATCGCCGTGGTCGTCGTGCTGGTCGGCGGGTGTAGCGTTGCCGTGCTTCGCCGCTGGAGCCGCTCGCGTGACTGACCATTCCTGGCCTGACGAGCGTTTGATCACCGCGGCGCGCGAAGGCGACGCCGCGGCGATCACCGCGCTGGTATCGGGCTCCTACCCGCATGTGCGCCGGTTCGCCCACACACTGTGCGCCTCCGCCGAAGACGCGGAGGACGCCGCCCAGGAAGCGCTGATCATCCTCTATCGCAAGATCGGGACGTTGCGGGCCTCCGGTGCGCTGGCCTCGTGGATGTTCCGCATCGTCCGCAACGAGTGCGTGCGGCAGTGGCGAATGGTGACAAGGCAATTCGAGCCGCTGCCCGATTCCGCCGTGGCGTCGGCCGAGGACGAGGCCGTGCAGCGGCTGGAAGCCGCCAGGGTGGCGGCGGTGATCGCTGCGCTGCCCGACGACCAGCGGCGAGTGCTGATCATGCGCGACATCCAGGGGTACAGCGGCCGGATGGTCGCCGGCATGCTCGGCCTGAGCGTCGCGGCGATGAAGTCACGGCTGCACCGCGCCCGGGCGACGGTGCAGCACCAGTTGCGGACTACACCGCACCCAACTCCGGAAAGGAGCGGACGAGATGACTGAGGACCGGAGTTTCGCCAGTGCGTCGGTGCCCCGGCACCTGGTGCGCGGCGTCGTGGGATTCGGTGCGCTGATCGGCGCGGTGGCGTTGCTGCCGATATTCGGCGTGGTGAGCTTGTTGCTCGCACCGGTGGGTCTGCTCGCACTGCGCGGGTGCCCGACCTGCTGGGCGATCGGACTGATGCAAACCGTCTCGAGGGGCCGGCTGCGGCGTTCGTGTGTCGACGGCCAGTGTCGATTGACCGGTTCCGAGCACGTTCGGCCCGGACACCGCGAGAGACCATCGGGCACCTGACTCGGCGCTGGTTTTCCGCTGATCCCCGTATGGCTCCGCGCCGCCGGGAGGCGACAGTGCGATTGCCGTTGAGCGGCAGCCGTTCTCGCCCACCGGCGGCGCCACGACGGCATGACGTCCTGTAGGGAGAGCGGGTGCGGGACTCGGAGATCCGGTCGCGACGCGGGCGAATCCGGTGGTGACGTGGCTCCTGCGGAGCAGCGTAACCCGTCGAACGTGACCAGGATCGCCCGCATCGCCGATGTGAATGCACAGGCGCCCCACCTCGATCGGGGCTCCGCACTAGCTGTTCGCCGACCGGGAGGCGGGCCCGGCTGAGTGCGAAACGGTCGAGAGCGCGGTCAGCGTCGCGGGGACTCTGCCGACTCGGTGCGAGCCCCGACCGCCGTCCGAAACTACGATCGGTGTTCCGCCGCGGAACCCGGGGAGCGCGGCGTCAGTGCGCGCCGAGCGTATCGAGGATCATCGGACGCGCTGTCGCGAGCGCTTGCTGCCAGTAGGGCCAGGTGTGCGTTCCGTCGAGGATGTCGATGCGGGCGGTGATGCCGAGCGCCGCGATTCGATCGCGGAACATCTGGGCGGAAGCGATCGTCATCGACTCCAGCCCCATCGCGTTCACGGTGTTCCCCAATCCGAACGGCACATCGAGCGGACCGGGCAGGCCATTGCCGCTGGAAACGTAGATCGGCAGTCCGCGCAGCATTTCCGCCTGTTCGGTGGCATCGTTGCGGTTCCAGGCGGGGTCCCCGGCCGGGCCCCACATGTCGTCGACATTGAAATTGCCCTCGTCCCACATGGCGGCGCGCATCGCTTCGTTCCAAAGCGGGAACGTCGGGTGCAGGAATCCGGAGAAGGATCCGGCGAACTTGAACTGGTTGCGATGGTAGGCGGCCAGCATCAGGGCGGCGTTGCCGCCCATGGAGGCGCCGACGATGGCGTTGTTGGTGCGCGACACGCCGTACCTCTGCAGATAGGCAGGCAGTTCCTTGGTGAGGAAGGTCTCCCATTTGTACGTCGTCGCTTGACCGTTGGTGCTGCTCGGTCGGTACCAGTCGGTGTAGAAGCTCGAGTGGCCACCGACCGGGAACACCACGGTGACGTTGTCTTCCGCGAACTGGCGCAGCGCGTCGGTATCGGTCGTCCACTGACTGTGGTCGGTCGGCGCGCGCAGGCCGTCGAGCACGTAGAGCGCCGCGCTCCCGCCGCGGGCCGCCCACTGGACCTGTACCTTGATCGGCCCCATGCTGGACGGCACGGATAGCTCAGTGAGTCCGCCCACCGGCGCGCGCGCTATCGGCGCATGGATCGGCGCGGCCGTCGCCACAGTCGCACCGATCGATGACATGAGTACGGCTGTTGCCATGACAGCGCCGGTCGTTCTCCGCCGACCACGCAAAACCCGCTGCTTCCCAGATCGCGCTGCCGCGCCCACCCGCATCCCTCCTACCTCGTCCTGTTCGGTAACCAAGGATTTCCGATTCGTTCGTCGTCGAAAGATGATCGTTCCGACCGCGTTTGCGGCCCGTCGTGCGCGATATCGGAAAATCATCCTAGGTCGCGCCGCAGCGGCTTCGGAGCGCCGTGCTTGTCAGATCTGGGAAACCGAGCCGGACGACATATCCGGGTGGTTCGGGGCCGCTCGCCGGCACTGGGCGACTGCCGTTGCCGACTCGATCGAGGGATGCGGATCATCGGCGGGAAACCGTTGCTGAGCAACCATTTGCCAGATAGTAGCCGGAACGTCTGCTTCGCAGCCCGGCCTCCGGCACCGATCGGGTGTACGGCGTGTCACCGACCGATCTCGGTCGTGTCGCCTCATCCACCGTCTACCGAGAGTTCTCCGGCGGCCCACGATGAGGTGGCTCGAACGGCGCGGCTGCCCCAACGGCGCGATCTGTGTTCACGAGGCCGGCGGGGCCTCATTCGGCCCGCCATGCTGGTTTCGGGCTCCGGTGGTCACTGGGCCGAGTGCCACGCAGTCGCTTGAACGCCACGCTCAGCGCGAAGGCGTTGGCGTAGCCCACCTTTCGCGCGATCGTGCCCACCGTTTGGTCGGTCTCGCGCAGCAGATCCGCGGCCAAGGCGATCCGCCAGCTCGTGAGATAGGACATCGGTGGTTCGCCGACCAGCGCGGTGAACCGTCGGGCGAGCGCGGCCCGCGACAGTCCTACCTCGGCTGCCAGGTCCGCCACCGTCCACGAGCGTGCGGGCGTTTCGTGCAACAGCCGCAATGCGGTACCCACCACCGGATCCGCCAAGGCGCGACACCAAGCCGGGGCATCGGACTCCGGGTTGCCGAACCAGCTACGCAGCGCGGAGACCAGCATCAGGTCCAATATCCGGTCCAGCACCAACTGCTGCCCCGGCCGGTCCTCGGCGACCTCCTCGGCCAGCATCTCCACCGACGGGTAGGGGCTGTCTTCGGCAGGCACCACCAGCACGGCGGGCAGGGCCTGCAACAGCCGCTCGCTGATTTCGCCACGGCGCTCGAATGCTCCGCTGAGCAGCACGGCGGCTCCTTCGGCTGGTGTTCCGCAGGTGCGGGTGTGCTCGATGCCCTCGGCTTTCGGGCAGTAGTCCGCGCCGGTCACCACCAGCGAGGGCGTGGTCGCGGGGGCGTCGGCCACCGTGTAGGGGACGTCGCCTCGTACGACGGCGATGTCACCGACGCCGATGACTACCGGTTCGTCGCGGTCGGGGACGATCCAGGCCTGTCCGCGCAGCATCGTCGCCAGTGTCAGCGGGGCGCCGCTGGCCATCCGCAGCGCCCAAGGCGGCCGCATGATCGTCTGCCGGAAGACGGCGCCTCGGGCCCGTACCTCTGACAGCAGCTCCGACACGGCGTCCATGCGCGCAGTGTAGACGGCCAGACATCAAGTGAAGCTTCTCAGCCATGGATCGTCTCGATCAGCGCCGGTTGACTGGGGTCATGTCTGAACATCCGATTCTTGTCACCGGGGCGACCGGTAAGTCCGGCCGCCGCGTCGTCGCCCGGCTTCGGGCCGAGGGACTCCCGGTCCGCGCGGCGGCGCGGACCGGCGAGCACGTCTTCGACTGGAGCGAGCGCGGTACCTGGGATGCCGCGCTGGAGGGCGTGCGGTCGGTCTACGTCGTGCAGGTGGACGGTACGAAGCTTGTTCGCCCGTTCATCGAGCGGGCGGTGCGGCACGGGGTGCGGCGGATCGTGCTGGCCTCGGGGCGCGGGATCGACGATCCGGACTACGCGAACGACAGCAATGGTGTCTTGGCGGGCATCGTCGACAGCGAGGCCGCTGTGCGGGAAAGTGGTTTGGATTGGACGATCAGCAGGCCGGGCTGGTTCGCGCAGAACTTCAGCGAGGGCTTCTTCGCCGATGCCATCCGCGCCGGTGAGCTGCGGCTGCCCGCCGGGGACGGGGCCGCGAGTTTCGTCGACGCCGACGACATCGCCGCGGTGGTGGTCGCCGCGCTGACCGAGGACCGGCACGCGGGCCGGATCTATGAGTTGTCCGGCCCCCGGGCGCTCACGCTGACCGAGGCGGTCGCCACGATCTCCGAGGCCACCGGGCGCAAAATCCGTTATGTGCCGATCACTGTCGGGGATTACGTCGCCGAACTCGTCGCGCAGGGCTTGTCGTCCAGGGACGCCGAAGCCTTCGCGGATGTCATCGAGCCGCTCCGGGAGGGGAGGGACGAGTATGTCTCCGACGGCGTGCAGCGTGCTCTCGGCCGCCCGCCGCGAACTTTCGCAGAATTCGCGGAGGCCACTGCCGCCGCGGCCGGTTGGCCGGTCTGACCGTCTCCCGTGGAGCCGGCACGGCGGAACGTCTCGGAGTTCGAGGGCGTTCCGGGCGAGCGTCATCTATGGCGGGTGCTTCTCCCGGTCATCCGCAGACCCCATATTTCCAGAGTTGCCGCTATGCCCAGGTATTGCAGATAAGCGGCGATGACCAGCCATGCGCCGTAGTCGTGCAGCCATGCCCGCAATGGCAGCAGGGCCACGATGCCGAGGCAGATCATCAGTGTGCCCAGCACCAGCGCCGGGATTCGTAGCGGCGCGAGTTGCTCGTCGAAGCCTCGTACGGACCCCGCCGAGTCCGCGGCGGCACTCCGGCTCGATCGAGCGGCAGCGGAAACTCCGGTGCCGGCCGTATCGAACCGGTTGGGTATGGACGCTGGGATAGCCATAACGTTCTCCCGGGCCGACGCTCCGATCGACCGATGTAGCAATTCGATATGGAACAGGACGCAAACCCGATCGCCGTTGCCGGCGACCGAGACGTCGTATGAGGCAGCTCCGCGGCCGCTCTGCGACGTTCTTGAGGCTAACTATCAGTTACCGACAGTGTGGCCGGAATGCCGGTTCGAGAAAAGACCTGGCGCGTGTTACGCAGACGAGGGGTCGAGCGTGACCAAAGCGTGACTTGGTGTCGGAATGCGGCCGCGACGTCGGTGGGCCGACTTCCGGGCGTGCGATATGCCCAAGCATCTGGGAGCGCACGGACGCGGCGTGGTTACCGAACTGATACCTGGCGCGACCGCAGAGCTACCAGCGGCGAGCCGCAGACTCGGTGTGTAACGACGGCGAGGAAACGGACGGGAGACCCGTGTCCGAGGCAGCGAGGCGGATCGCCATCCCCGGTCCAGTTCCTGCTCCTGCTCCTGTGGGCGACGAGAAAGCGACCGCGCAGCCGGTCTGGCGTCCGAAGGGCTACCGGTCTGACGAATCCTCCCATCCGAGGCGGCGGAGCTTGCATCATGATTGCGGGTGGGCGTCGTAGGTGAGCTTCACCTTCAATGTCGCATCTGCTGGCAGCGACCGATACGCGTCCGAGGAACCCGGGAATGGTGCCGCCCAGAGCACCGGACATGTCCGGCTGCGAACTCTTCGGCATTTCCCCCCAAACGATGCTGCGCGCACGATGGACTCGCCGGCGATTTTACGCCCCGGTCGAGCAGCGAGATCGTTTTTGCTGTCGGATGCGCGGAGCACCGTTCAGATCGGTCCGCCTTCGACAGACGCGGCGGTGCCGGTGCCCAGAACGGTGAAGCCGGTGCCGCTGAGCAGGTGCTCGTCGAGCAGGTTGCGGGTGTCCACGATGACGGGCCGGTCGACGACGGTCGCGAGTTCCGCCCAGTCGAGCGAACGGAATTCGGGCCACTCGGTGAGGATCACGAGCGCGCCGGAGTCCTTGGCCACCAGATATGGATCGTCCACCACCCGGATGCCGTCGAGGCCGGGGGTGCCCGCCGGGACACAGGGGTCGTAGGCGGTGACCGTGGCCTCGTGCCGGGACAGCTGACGCGCGACCGCGACGGCGGGGGAGTCGCGCAGGTCCCCCGTCCCGGCCTTGAACGTCAGGCCGAGCACGCCGATCCGTGTCCCCGACAGTGAGCCGTCGACCGCGCCGGTGACCGCGTGGCGGATCTTGCGCAGCACCATCGCCTGCTGACGGTCGTTGGCCCGCAGAGCATCTCGGACCATCGCGAAGTCCACCCCCCATGCCTCCGCGGCCCGCAAGAGCGCGCGCGTGTCCTTGGGCAGGCACGAGCCGCCCCAGCCGGGGCCTGGCGCGAGAAAGGCCGGACCGATCCGGTCGTCCCTTCCCATCGCGTCGGTGACCTTCGTGATATCGGCGCCGACCTGTTCGCACAGTTCGGCCAAGGTGTTCACGAACGACAACTTGACCGCGAGAAAGGCGTTGCTGGCGTACTTGGCGAGTTCCGCGCTGGCCGAGTCCGATCGCAGTACCGGCGCGCCCGTTCCGGCGTACAGTGCCGCGACACGGTCGGCCGGCTCCCGGTCGTCCTCGGCCGCACCGACGAGGACGCGGTCGGGACGCAGGAAGTCCTCGACGGCGTGGCCCTCTCGGAGGAATTCGGGGTTGCTGATGACCGCCGTGCCCGCGAGCCCGGCCCGGGTGGGGATCCGCGCCGTCGTCCCCACCGGGACAGTGGACTTGGTGACCAGGACGCAATCCGGCGACAGGACGGTGGACAACGTCTTCAGCGCCTCCTCGATCACACCCAGGTCGGCCGTTCCGCCGGTGCCCATCGGTGTGGGCAGGCACAGCAGAACCAATTCGCAGTCGTGCAGCGCCCCCGGATCGGACGTGAAGACGAGTCGGTTCTCCGCCAGGCCTTCCCGGACCAGTTCCGGCAGACCCGGCTCGACGATCGAGACCGTACCCGCGCGAAGTTCCGCGATTTTGTGTCGGTCGTTATCGACACAGACCACATGGTGTCCCAGGTGGGCGAGGCAAGCCGCGCTGGTGAGTCCCACGTAACCGGCACCCACCACACCGACTCGACTACCCATGGCGCACCTTCTCGCCGAGCAGCCCGGCCGCGGCCGTGAGCACATGCTCGGGTTGCAACATGAGCAGCCCGGGGTCCGGATGGTCGGAATGCGGATCGCCCACGGCCCCGGCCCACAGCGGCACATGGTGTTTCACGTCTGCGGGCGGCCCCCAGCGGTCCGGAGGCGTGGGACCGAACAGCAGTACCGACGGTGTGCCGAAAGCAGTGGCGAGATGCCCCACGCCGGTGTCGCCGCACACGACCAGTGCCGCGCCCGCCACCAGCGCCGCGAGCTCGGCCAGGCCGGTGCGCCCCGCGTACACCGCCGAGGGCGGTAGTCCGGCTTGTTCGGCGACCGCGTTCGCCAACGGGATCTCGCCGCGCGCACCGGTGATCACCACGCGGTGGCCGTCGGCGCCGAGCTCCCGCGCCACTCGGGCGTAGCGTTCGGATGGCCAGCGACGCGCGGCATAAGCCGCGCCGGGATGCAGCACGACCACGTTCGACTCGGGGGCGGGCACCGGTGGAACGGGCAGCAGCAGCGCGGCGGGATCGGCGTCGATGCCTCCGTACCGCAACAACCGGCACCAGCGATCCACCTCGTGCATGTCGTCGCGCCATTCGGGGCCGGGGAGCTCAGGGAAATCCGGATGATGGTGGGTCAGCAGTGTGCCGGGGCGTGCCGCCGAGAGGTCCCGGATGCTCTGCGGCCCACGGCCGTGCGCATTGACCGCCAACCTGGGCGGTGCCCCGTGCCATCGCAGCGCACCCGGTCCCGCGGTGGGCAGCAGTTCGTCCACTGCGTCGATGAGATCGACCAGATCGCGGAGCGCTTCCGGTGCGGCCAGCACCACACGGTCGTCCGGATAGGCGTTTCTCAGCCCGCGCACGGTGGGCACGATGGTGAGCAGGTCACCGAGCCCGAGTGCGCGGAGCACGAGAATCGAGTGGCTCAGGGCCACGATCCCTCTTCCGACGTGCACACGACCATCTCCCTGACCTCGCAGCCCGGCTGCTGACGCAGCGCGAAGATCACCGCGTCGGCGACGTCCTGCGGCCGGTTGAGTTTCGCGTCGGGCGGCGGCTTGTACTGCTCGTCGCGGTCGTCGAAGAACGCGGTGTGCATCCCACCCGGGATAAGCAAGGTCACCCCGACGCTGCCCGCTGTCTCGGCGGCGAGCGCCCGTGTGAAGCCGACGACGCCGAATTTCGAAGCGCAATAGGCGGTCGCGTCACCGACCGCCTTGACACCCAGGGTGGAAGCACAGGTCACCACCGTGCCCTTGCTCTCCCGCAAGGACGGAAGCGCGGCGCGGATCACAGCAGCCGTGCCGAGCAGGTTGACTTGGACCACGTACTCCCACTTCTTCGTGGGCACCTTGTCCAGTGGACCGCACGCGTCGATTCCCGCGGCGGTGAACACGCCGTCGATCCGGCCACCGGCACGCTCGATGAGTTCGTGCACGGCTTGTTCGGCGGCGAAAGTATCGGCGAGGTCGGCACACACGAAGTCGACGGGCGTCGCCGGCTCCACCCGGTCGATCACGTAAGGGCGCCCGCCGTTTTCGCGTACAGCGGCGACGACCGCCGCGCCGAGCCCGGAAGCGCCACCGGTGATCAAGACATTGCCGAGGGTTCGCATCGCGCTCCTTACGTCGGGTCAGCCGCAGGCTTGGGTCGCGGCGACCAGTTGTGTTGTCGAGTAACCGCGAACAGTGGGAATCAGCGCGATCTCGCCGCCGTAACCGCGAACCACCGCGGCCTCGGGGAGATCGACGCCGGTGTAATCGCCACCCTTGACCCAGACATCGGGGCGGAGGCGGTCCAGCAGTGCGCTCGGGGCGGACTCGTCGAAGACGGCGACGGCGTCCACCGACGACAGGGCGATGAGCAGCCGGGCGCGATCGCGTGCGGGGACGATCGGGCGGCGCGGACCTTTCAGACGCCGCACCGACGCATCGGAGTTCAGACAGACCACCAAAGCGTCGCCCATGGCGCGAGCCTGGCGCAGCAGGCTTACATGGCCGGGATGCAGCAGGTCGAAACAGCCGCCCGTGGCGACGAGCCTGCCGCCGCCCGCCCTGATTCGCGCGGCCACCTCGAACGCCGACCCGCCCGCTTGCGTGGCGTCCGTGTTCGGGACAGCGGTGCTGTCGCAGGTGGACAACGTGGCCGCGCCGCCCGCCGCGACGAACCTGGCCGCCGCGTCCACGGCGTGCGAGACCGCCTCGGCCACCGTGGACCCGTGGCACAGTGCGGCGGTCGCGGCCGAGGCGAATCGGTCGCCCGCGCCGCAAGTGTCGGAACCGTTGTGCCGGGTGATCCGTATCTCGGCGGGCACGGGCACCACGGTGAGGCGCTTCCCGTTGGCCAGTACGGCCCCGGCCGAACCGGTGGTGACCGCAACGGAATCCGCGGCCCACTCGTCCCGCAGTACTTTCGCCAATTCGTCGGGTTCGGCATATCCCGGCGCGAACCGGCGCGCCTCCTTCAGATTCGGCGAGACCAGTGACGCACCCGGTGTCGGAGCAGGCCCGCGCGGGTGCGGATCCCACACCACCGGTACGGACCGGGCCAGTTCGGTCAGTACGTGCCGGATCCGTGGATGCGCGGCCACGCCCCGGCCGTAGTCCGCGACGAGGATCGCGCCGGCCGCTCGCAGCGTCCTGGCGACCGAAGCGCTCAGCTGGCCGCCATCCGCCGTGCCGTCACCGGTGTCCAGCCGCAGCATCGACTGACCGGCGGCGCGGATGCGGGTCTTGCGTACCGTCTGGCCGCGCAGCGGCATCGGAACGACTCGAACATCCTCGCCGAGCAGCCGCGCGAGGGTGCGGCCGTCCCCGTCGTCGGTGGTCGCGGTGATGAGCGAAACCTCGGCGACCGACTGCGCGGCCAGCGCGGCGGCCAGACCGGCACCGCCCGGCCGTACCCACTGGCGTTCGACGTCCACCACGGGCACCGGCGCTTCAGGAGACAGCCGGTCGGCGACACCCTCGATGTCGACGTCGAGGATGCTGTCACCGACCACGACCAACGGTTTCATGTCGGCACCCCCAGTGCGTCGTCGAGCGCCGAGCACAGGGCATGCACCAAGACCAGATGTACTTCCTGCACGGTGGCGGTGCTGTGCGCCTCCACGGCCAACGCGTCGTCGCACAGCGCCGCAAGCGGATTGGGCGCCGGGCCGGTCATGGCCCACGTGGTGACGCCGATGTCGTGCGCCGCTTTGGCCGCGGCCACCACGTTCGGACTTGTACCACTCGTGGACAGCAGGATGAGCACGTCATCGGGTCTGCCGTGCGCGCGGACCTGCCGCGCGAACAGTTCGATCCCGCCGTAATCGTTCACGATCGCGGTGCCCGCCGAGGTGTCGGCGTGCAGGGCGATCGCCGAGAACGGGCGCCGCTCGGTGCGGAAGCGGCCGACCAGTTCCCCGGTCAGGTGCTGGGCTTCGGCGGCGCTGCCACCATTGCCGCACGCGAGCAACCTGCCGCCGTTGTCGAGTACGGTCGCCAGTTCCTGTCCCCACCGGCGAATATTCGGTGCGAAGCGACTGGTGCGCTCCAGTGCCGTAGCCAATGCCGCGAAATGCTCCTCGATCACCGCGCACCTCCTGTCCGCAGACGCTCACGCCTGCCCGCACCGAGTTCTTCCGCCACCATGACGACCTGCTCCGGAGTGATCGAATCGAGGCACGGGTGGCCTGCCACGGGACACTCGCGTGCCCTGCTGCCGCGGCACGGGGCGCGTTGGTCACCGAGCATGGCCACCGGCACGCCGTAGGGAGCCCACCGCTCGGCGGGCACGACCGGCGCGAAGAGCGAGACCACGGGCGTCCCGACGGCCGCGGCGAGGTGTGCCGGACCGGTATTGGGCGCCACCACCACGCTCGCGTCGCGGAGCACGGCCGCGAGTTCGGGCAGGGTGGTGGCGCCGCCGAGGTCGACGGCGTGCCTACCGGCGACCGTGTGGGTGAGCGGCCGGTCGGTTCGGGCGCCGGTCACGATCACCCGGTGACCGGCGCCGGTCAGTGCGGCGACGATGGCCGCGGAACGGGACGAGGACGGCTGCCGTGCCGGGACCGATGCGGCCGGATGCACCACCACGTAGCCCGGTTCGCCGGTGAGACCACCGACCTCCGGCAACGGCTGCCGGACAGCGAGTTTGCCGTCGTCACCGGGCGGCAGCCGGAAACCGGCCGCCTTCGCGAGCGACAGTGCGCGTTCCGCCTCGGGCGGATCGCCTTCGACGCGATGGCGCAGATCCAGCAGCGAACCGGGGTAGTCCTCCGAGATGGCGCCGATCCAGGGAACCCCGGCCATCCTGAGCAGCAGCGCCAGCGGCAGTGGCGACTGGTGGAACGAGGTGAGAATCAGTGCCAGATCCACGTCGAGGGCGCGTATCCGCTCGATGAACGCGGTGGTGTCCGCCGCGGTGACCGGAGGCGGCTCCGGGTCGATCCACGGCGCGCACCAGTTCGATACCTGGTGCACACCCGGCAAGAGGTCACCGGCGGCGCGACCGCGAGGTCCGGTCAACAGCGTCACCGAATCGACGTGCGCTGCCACCGCACGCACGCACGGGCCCGCCAGCAGCACATCGCCGAAGTTGTCCATGCGTGCCACCAGCGCCCGGCCTGTCATGGCACGCCCGTCATCGCAAGCCGCACGGCTTCGGTCAAGTTCTGGGCCACGGTCGCATCGCGACGCGCGCGGTGCACCTCTTCGGGGCGGGTTCTGGCCGTGGGTACCAGGATCGCGCGTGCGCCCGCGGTCATCGCGGCAGTGACGTCGGCGCCGGTGTCGCCGATGACCACGCACCTGCCGACGTCGACGCCGAGGTCTGCGGCGGCCCGCCGCACCAAGCCCGGCTCGGGTTTGCGGCACGCGCAGCCGTCGTCTTCGCCGTGCACGCACACCTGCCAGGTCGCGAACGGTCCGAGCAACTGCTCGACCCGGGAGTTCACCGCGGCGAGTTGTTCGGGGCTGATCAACCCGCGCGCGACACCGGACTGATTGCTCACGATGCCGAGCTGGACGCCGGCCGCGCGCACCCCCCTGAGCGCGTCGACGGCTCCCGGCACCGGCTGCACCCGGCTGGGATCGGCGAGGTAGGGGACATCGATGATGAGGGTGTCGTCCCGGTCGAACAACAACGCCAGGGGCGAGGTGTGAGTGGCGTTCCGGTGGCGCAGTTCACCGCGCAGGCGGTGCCAGCACGCAGCGGGTGGGATGAGCGCACTGCTCACCGTCATCCGGCCGATCTCCTCCGGCGTGCGGGGGCCGGGCGCTATCCGGCGGGCGGCGAATTCACCGGTCGATGCCGTCCACACCGCTGCGAGCAGGAGGGCGGAACGGCGACGGCCCGCGATGCCGAGCGCCATTGCCGCCGTGCCCGCGGCCGTGGTGAGCGCGTGGCGGGGGAGCAGTCCTTTGTCTTCGCCGATGCGCCGACGCCACCGAGCACCGTATTTTCGCCGCAGCAAGGCGTTGTCGGCGTTTCCGCGTTGGGCTCGCACACTCGCCATGGGCCCCGATTCGCGGACCGGGTGGCGAGTGAGCCGTTGTCCGGACGCGATGACGTACCCCGCCAGGCAGACCCGGAGCGCCAGGTCGGCGTCCTCGCGGAAGGCCCTCGGGAACCGCTCGTCGAAGCCGCCGACCGCGACCAGCGCGGACCTGCGGTAAGCCATGTCCGCGGTGATCCACCGCGCCGTGGCCAGTCGTGCGGTTGCGCGTTCCGCGTCGGTCGGTCGCCGGTGCTCCGGCAGCGGCACCTCGATACGGGCCGTGGATGCCGCGGTGTGCTCTTCGAGATCGCGTAGGTCGTCGGCCAGCCGGGCAGGCCAATCCGGCGCGGTGATCACATCGTCGTCCAGGAAGGCGATCCACGCACCCGCGGCGTGCCGCCAACCCGCGTTCCGCGCCGCGGCGGGCCCGTGGCCACCCGAGCGGATGACCCGTACCGGAAGCGCTGTCTCGGGCAGCGCCAGTTCCCCGCCTCGGGGCCGATCGTCCACCACGACGATGTCCCGTGGTCGAGGGCCCGACGCGGCGGCGAGCGACTCGAGCAGCAGCCGAAGGCTTTCCCGGCCCGTAGTCGGGATCACGATGCTGTAGTCCACGGTATGGCCGTTCACGGGCGGCGGACCACGAACGGGCCGAGGGCGAGCAGATCGATCGGGGCGGAACCGAAGCACTCGAGCGCGTCGCGGGGCGAGTCGACCATCGGCCTGCCCGCGGTGTTCAGGCTCGTGTTGACCACCACCGGCAAACCCGTGCGCTTGTCGAATTCCGACAGCATCCGCGCCAGGACAAGGTTGTCCGCGGGATCGACGGTTTGCACCCGGGCGGTGCCGTCCACATGCGTCACGGCGGGGATCCGGGCCCGCCATGCCGGAGCGACATCGTGGACGAACAGCATGTACGGGCTCGGCAACGGCCCGCGTTCGAAGATCTCGGACGCCCGTTCCGCGAGCACCATCGGCGCTAGTGGCCGGAACTGTTCGCGACCCTTCACCTCGTTGAGGCGTTCGAGATTCGCCGACCGACCGGGATGCGCCAGCAGTGAACGGTGCCCGAGCGCGCGCGGCCCGAATTCGGCCCGGCCCTGGAACCAGGCCACCACCAAGTCGTCCGCGAGCGCTTGCGCCACTTCGGCCGCGATGTCCTCGGACCTGGTGTACCTGACCTTCGCCGTGCGGAGAATGGCCTCCAGTTCCGGATCCGTCCACTCGCGGCCGAGGGCGGCCCCCCGCATCGGGGTGGCACGCTCACCGAACTCGGCCGCCAATTGCAGCGCCGCGCCCAGCGCGGTGCCCGCGTCGCCGGCTGCCGGCTGCACCCAGATCCGTTCGTAGGGACCTTCGGCGTACAGCCGGCTGTTGGCCACGCAGTTCAGCGCGATGCCGCCGGCCAGCGTGAGCTGCTGCTGTCCGGTCTGGCGATGCAGCCAGCAACTGAGTTCCAGTAACACGTCCTCGAGTCGCCGTTGGACGCTCGCGGCGAGATCGGCATGGTCCCGGCCGAGCGCACCGCCGGTCACGGCGGGAGCGAATTCCGCCCAATCCACCGGTTCGGTGTGGAAACCGCCGTCTCTGACGGAATACAGCAGTTCCCGGAATCGGTCGAGGAACCGAGGCGTGCCGTAGGAGGCGAGAGCCATCACCTTGTATTCGTCGCTCGACCGCGTGAATCCGAGATGCTCGGTGAGGTCCTCGTACATCAGTCCGAGCGAGTGCGGCAGCCGCTGGGACGCCAATTCGACGAATTTGCCGTCTCGATATTCTCCGGCGAGATAGGAATGGCTTTCGCCGCGCCCGTCGGCCACCAGGACCGCCGAGTCACCCGAAGGGGCCGCGAGGGCGGCGGACGCGGCATGGGCCAGATGATGCCGCACGAAGCGCACGATCGAGGGATCCAGGCCGGGCAGTGCGGCCGCGAGGAAAGCGGGCGCGCGGAACGCGTAGTCCGTGCGGGTCGGTTCGCTTGTCTGATCGAGACCGCCGAGCGAATGATCGACCAGACTCGGGTCGTAGGAATAGCCCACCGCGTCGAGCTGATCGGGACGTATCCCCGCTCGCTCCAGACACCATGCGGCCGCGTGCTCGGGCACCTCCCACGCGGAGAACGGCACCGGCCGCTTACCGTGCTTGCGGCGGGTGAATCGCTCTTCCTCGGCCGCCGCGACGATTTCCCCGTCCACGATCAGGGCGGCAGCAGGGTCGTGGAACACCGCGTTGATTCCGAGAATGCGCACGGGCCGCCTTTCTGTTGGAGACACGGGACCTGTCGGTCTGCCCGCTGACATATGGGTGGCGCTACCCGCTGAAGTCGCCACTAAACCGTTTCATGCATAGTGCCTATCAGTGCAGCAACTTTTCAGCAGACCCGGTTGCGCGCCCGGCGAACCAGTCGATCGTGCGGCGCAGCCCGTCCGCTCTACCGACCGATGGACACCAGCCGAGAGCCCGCCGGGCCAGCGTGATGTCCGGGCAGCGCCGCTTCGGATCATCGATCGCGCCGTCGACATAGGTCACCACCGACCGGCTGCCGGTTGCCGATCGGATCTCCTCAGCGAGGCGGCGCACGGAGATCTCGTGTGGATTACCGATGTTGACCGGTCCCGGATGGTCGGTGGACGCCAGCGCCAGTAGGCCGCGCACCGTGTCGTCGACGTAGCACAGCGAGCGGGTCTGCTCGCCGGTTCCGGCGACGGTGAGCGGTGCGTCCGACAACGCCTGTGCGATGAATGTGGGCACCATCCGGCCGTCGTCGGTACGCATGCGGGGACCGTAGGTATTGAAGATCCGGGCGATTCCGGTGTTCAGGCCCCGTTCCCGCCGATGCGCCATGGTCAAGGCCTCGGCGTACCGTTTCGCCTCGTCGTAGACGCTGCGCGGACCGACCGGATTGACGTACCCCCAGTAGTGCTCGGGCTGCGGGTGGACAGCGGGGTCGCCGTAGACCTCGCTCGTCGACGCGAGCACGAATCGCGCGTCATTCCGCTCGGCCAGGTCGAGGGCATTGGCGGTGCCGAGTGATCCGGCGCGCAGTGTCTGGATCGGCAGCCGGAGGTAATCCGGCGGCGAGGCGGCCGAGGCGAGGTGGAAGACGACGTCGAAAAAGCCCAGCGCAGGCCACGGCTCGGTGACATCGTGCTGGATGAGATCGAATTCGGGGCGGTCCAGCAGCCGCGCCACATTGTCCACCGTGGACGTAGCGAAGTTGTCCAATGCGACCACGGCTGTACCCGTGGCCAGCAACTGCTCACACAGATGCGATCCGACGAATCCGCTACCGCCGGTGACCAAAGCGCGTTCGTATTGTCCGGACACGGTCTCGCCTACCCGTGACCGTTCGAGGGAATGCCGCGACCTATCGACGGTGACCCGGTGGAAGGCCCGCCGCCGGCCCCGGTGCGGCCGACGGCGCCGCTGTCGGTGGGCCCGCTTTCGTTGTGTGCCCGTACAATTGCCGCGACCACCCGCCGGTACGTGTGCAGGGTCTCGGTGGCGATCCGGTCCCACGAGTAGCGCGCCTCCACGCGTTCGCGCCCCGCGTGGCCATACTTCTGCCTGATCACGGGGGCCGCGAGAAGTTCGCGGACCGCGTCGGCCAGTTCCGCCGGTGCCCGGGGTGGGACCAGCCTGCCGGTCCCCCCGTCGACGACGGTGTCGATCAGGCCCCCGACCGCGGTGGCCACCACGGGAATACCGCAGGCCATCGCTTCCAGCGGGGTGATGCCGAAGGGTTCGTACCACGGCGTGCACACGACCACGTCCGCCGATCTCAGCAGCGGAGCCATCCGTGCCCGTGGCACCTGTCCCAGTAGGTGGAGCCGGTCCCGCACGCCGAGCTCCTCCGCCAGTGCGAGCAGCCGCCTGCCTTCCGGGTCGTCGGCGACTTCGCCGTCGTCCGGGCCGCCGACCAAGACCAACTCGGTGTCGGGCAGGCCGGTGAGCGCGGTGATCGCGGTGTCGAAACCTTTGCGCGGCACCAATCTGCCCACACTGACCATCCGGTGCTCGGCCGACTTCGGTGCGCACGGCCCGTCCGGCGTGAATTGCAGGAGGTCTACGCCGCACGGAATCACCGAGGTCCGCGACCGTGGTATGCCCATCCTGGCCAATTCGAAGACCTCGTCGGTACAGGTGGCGATGATGCGGTCGGTCTGTGTGGCGATCAATCGCTCGAGGCGCACCCGGTGGGCCGGGCTGGTGTCGTTCGCGCCTTGATGGCGGCGTTTGACCACCCCCAATGCGTGAAAGGTCTGCACCACCGGCAGGGTGGCGGGGCGCGCGGCTCGCAGGGCGGCCAGCCCGGACATCCAGAAATGCGCGTGCACCACGTCGGGGCGTGACTGTCGCCAGTGCGCTCGCAGAAAGGCGCCGAAATCGCCCATGTGCGGCAGCAATCGATCCTTCGGCAGGGGACGCGCGGGCCCGGCCGGGACGCGGATCACGCGATATCCCTGCTCGGTGGTGACAGTGTGCGGCGCCTCCGCCCCCTCCCGGCGCGTGTAGACGGTGACCTCGTGCCCCTGTCTGCACAGGGCCGCGGACAATTCCGCCACATGCACGTTCTGTCCGCCGGCATCGACCCCGCCCAATGCGGCGAGTGGACTCGCGTGTTCGGACACCATCGCGATCTTCATGAATCCGCCTCCTGTCTCCGGGACACTGCCTTCATCGGGCGACCTCGGCGAGGAGGGAATCCCACCGGCGCAGAAAGAGCTCGAGGCCGTAATGCTCCAGCGCGAACTGCCGTCCCGACTTGCCCGCGAGCACCGCGAGGTCGGGCTCGTGAAGAAATTCGTGGAACTTCGCGGTGAGCGCCGCGACGTCGGAAGAGATCGCGCCGGCTTCCGGCGGCACTGCCCTGACGGCCTCGGTGGTGGCCAGGGCGACCACCGGCATGGCCAGGTGCATGGCCTCGAGGAGCGACAATCCGAGTGAAGTCCACCGCGCGGTGTGCAGGTACACCCTTCTGCGCGCCATTTCCGGATGCAATGCCGACTGCCGCAAGTCACCGATTCCGCGAATCGGGTGGGCGGTGGGTCGGTCCGCTGTACAGGCTTCCGCTCCGATGCCGAACACATCCAGCGGTCCCGCCATCGCGAAGTCGGGCAGCAGATCGCTTCCGGTGATCCTTGCGCGCCGTATCGGTTCGTTGATCAGGGCCACGCCGTGCGGCAGTTCGCCGGTGTACAGCGCGCCGGGGTCCACGATGCCGTGCGGCACCACCCGGGTGGGCGCGCGTCCGCTGTCCCACATCAGATCGTTGAAATGCGTGACGTGCGCGATCGGGATGTCGGCACGATCCGCCAGCGGATGCCGTGTGGTGGCCGCGCTGGGACGCGGCGTGTTGTGCTCGACATAGACCGCCGGAATGTCGGCGCCGGGACGCTGCCCGAGCCATCGCTCGGTGAGATCTATTTCCTCCGGGCGCTGGAGAACGACCACGTCCGGCTCGGCATCGCGCAACGCGGCGGGGGGCGCCTCCTCGGCAGACGGCCAGTCGCGGCCGCACCGGCCGCGCCCCCAGGGCCCGCCGCCCTCCACCACCGGCACCAGGTATCGGTGCGGCCCTTGAACGAACGACGTCGTCCACGAGCCGTGGACGTGCCACAGCAGCACGGTGAGCCGTTCGGTGGTTGCGGCCATGTCGGTAGCTCTTGCCTGTCACTGCTGAACCAAACCCGATGCCCGCAGCTGTAAGCAATCTGTCAGCTATCGGCAAGGAGGTGGCATCTGTTCGCGTCGCGGGCCGGCGCGGCCGGGGGCCGACGACGAGTTTGAACCGTAGGTCCCAGGCAATGGCCGCGATATGAGCGCACCGAACGCTGTCAGGTTTCCCACCGAGAATCGGGCACCCGAAACGATCGAGATTCTCGATCCCGCTACCGGTGCCACCGTCGGCCGAGTGCCCATGACCGATGTCGCGGAGATCGATCGGCAGGTAGAGCTGGCCCGTCGGGTGCAGTCGGAGTGGGCGCGAACCGCGGCGGCCGAGCGGGCCGCCGCGTTACGCGCCGGTGCCGCCTTGCTTCGCGAGCATGTCGAGGAACTGGCCGAGCTCAACCGTGTCGAAACCGGACGCCCGCGGCCGGAAAGCAAGGAGGGTGTGCTGGCAGGCGCCGCGACGTTGGAGCAATACGCCGAATTGGGTCCGCTGCACCGAGGGAAGACCCTGCACGGGGACTTCGAAGCGACCGACCTCATGGTGTGGGAGCCGCGCGGCGTCGTCGTCGCCCTGACGCCGTGGAACGATCCGGTGGCCGTGTCCTGCGGTTTGCTCGGCGCGGCGCTGGCCACGGGGAACGCGGTCGTGTTCAAACCGAGCGAACGCACGCCGCACACCGGCGGTCTGCTCGGCGGTCTGCTCGCCCGCGCGCTTCCCGAAGGGGTGCTGCAGACGGTACAAGGCGATGGGAGGATCGGCGCGCTGCTCGCCGCACGCACCGATGTGGACGTCGTCGCGCACGTCGGCAGCACGTCCGCGGGGCGGTCGATCGCGAAGAGTGCCGCGGCGACGGGCGCCAAGGCATTACTGGAGAACGGCGGCAACGACGCGCTCGTGGTCGACGCCGGGGTGGATCCCGTGTGGGCCGCCGGGCAGGCGGCGCTCGGCGCGTTCGCGAACTCCGGCCAGATCTGCGTGTCCGTCGAGAGGATCTTCGTGCACCGGGACGTCGCGGACGCCTTTCTGGCGGCGCTGGTCGCCGAGGCCGAGTCCTGGAATGTGGCGCCGTTGGTCGACCGACGCCACCGCGAGCAGGTACACGCCCACGTGCGCGACGCGGTGGATCGAGGAGCCGATCCGCTGACGGGCGGAGCGATGCCGGATGGTGCCGGTGCGCACTATCCGGCAACCGTGCTGGCGCACTGCGATTCGAATATGCGGATCATGCGAGAGGAAACTTTCGGTCCGGTCGCGCCGGTGCGGGTGGTGGACACGTTCGAGCAGGGCATCGCGGAGGCCGCCACCGACGATTACGGCCTCGCGGCGACCGTGCTCACTCCATCGATGGCCCATACCCAGCATGCCTGGCGGGAATTGCCGGTCGGCACGGTGAAGATCAACGCGGTGTTCGGTGGGGCGCCCGGCGGATCGGCGCACCCCCGGCGGGCCAGCGGATCCGGCTTCGGTTACGGACCCGAATTGCTGGAGGAGATGACGCAGACGAAGGTCGTGCACCTGCGCCCGGCGCCGCACTAGAACATGGCCGACGGTGCGGTCAAACGAGCGCGAAGACCACTCTCGCGGCGGATCGACCCGCGGTGCAGCGGGTCCGCGCCGGGCACATGCGGGAACGTTTGCACGGTTCGGCGCCGGGACTACGGCGGGTGTCCCGGTCCTTACGGCCGACGCCTCGACCAGGGACCTGCTCGACGGACTGCTCGCGGGACAGTCGGCGTGAGCGCCGAGCCCGCGGCGAAGACCACCGTCGTCATCGCCACCCGTAACCGCGCGTCCGAATCGGCCCGCACCCTGACCGAGGTACGCGCACTGCGCCCGCGTCCCGCGATCGTGGTGCTGGACAACGCTTCCGACGACAACACCGTGGCCGAGGCGGATGGACACCTCGCGCACATGACCACGTTGGCCGACGCGGCGCCGATCGTCCTGGTCGACAACGATCCATGGACGGCACGGACGACGCGCTCGCGGCGGCGTTCCCCACCGGCAACCTCATGCGCGCAACGGAGAATCTGGGCGCGCTGGCCAGGAACATCGCGGTGGAGCGGGCAGTGACGCCGCGCCACCGCACGCTGTTATGTGGGCTGACGGTCATCACGCCGGGCCGGCTCGTCGCCGGCGGCGCGCCACGGCAACCGCAGAGACGTGCCCGGGCGGTTGTATGTCCATTGAGCGACGGCGGTTACCGCCGAGCCGAGCGAGGTGATGCCGGCGAGCAGTGGCCAATGGGTGAGTCCGGCGGTGTCGTAGGAGACCTGCCGGACTCCCGGTGCGATGAGACTGCCATTGCCGAAGGCCCAGCTCGTCACCATTCCGATCTGCCCACCCAGGTCGGTGGTCCGGGCGAGCATGGCGCGTAACTCGGGGGCCTTGCTGTTGATGTAGAGCACCGTGAGCAGGACGAGGGCGGCGGTGGTCACGGTGGAAACCGTCGCCGCGTGCGACAAGGTGTCGGTGCGAAGCCGGAGATTCGCCGCCACCAGGCAGACGGTGAGGACGATCGCGCCGGCGGAAAGTATCGCCAGGGCGCCGCTGATACGAGCCGTGGGCGGTTGCGAGGACGACCAGGTGTTCAGGTACGAGGTGGTCGCGGTGATCCGGCCGAAGGCATTGGCGCTGGCCTTGCCGTCGGCGCCGGCAGCTCTGAGCCACGGCTGGAACAGCAGGATCAGCGTGATGAGGCTGCCGGCCACGGCGCTCAGATAGCCCCAGTGGCCGTGGAACGGCGACAGGTTTGCGCGAAGACCGGCGAGCCGTCCCGGCGCAGTGCTCGGTACTCGTTCGGACCGAGTGTCTCTCGCTGACCACGGGGTTTGCTGCACTTCGCTCCGAAATCAAGGGTGTTCGGTGTCGAGAACCGAGGCGGATATGGCAGTCCCCCGACCGCGGTCGTCGTACGCACGGGTCCGGCAGAGGGGGTATCCGGACATTAAGAGGCGCAATACGTTCGATGAATGATTGCGATCAGCGCGATCCGATTTCCGGTACCGCGCGCCCGTACTTCTCTCGTTGTGTTCGAGGACACGTGAGCCCGGTCGGGTGACGCCACGGTCGAGACCGTGCCCCGACTGCGCCGGCCAGCCGGTCCGACGGCGAGTGCGCCGCATGACCGGCGCCAGGCGATCCATCCCGTCGGCCGGTGGTCGAAAGCGCGTCAGGCCACACGGTGGACGAGAACCGTCCGGCAGCCGACGACGAACTGAAACCCGTTGCGGCGCAGCGGCACATCTGCGGTCGAGATGGCAGGCGACTCGCCGGAGCACGCAACGCCGATCGATCGACTGGACGAACAGGCGAAAGATGATTCCGGAGAGGTAGGGGAGATACAGTACGGCCGTGACAGAGCAACGATCGCCCATCGGCGGGGATCGCTCGCAGGACCTCGGAGTGCCGCCTTCGCTGGACCTCCGATCCGCCGACTGGTCGAGTTCCGATGAGACCCTTGCCCGGCTGTTCCAACGTGTCGAGGCGTATGCCATAGACGCACGTGACTGGTATTCGCGGGACAGCCTGACGAAGCGGCGAACCAGCCTGGCCCTCACCGCGGCTACGCTGGTCCTGGGCTTACTCGGAATATTGGTGCCACTACTGACGACCGCCGGGGTGCACGCCATCGATCCGAGCTGGGGATACGTCCTGCTCGCTTGCGCCGCCGGGGGTGCCGGATTCGACCGTTTCTTCGGCGTCTCCACAGCGTGGATGCGCGATCTGCGCAGCGCGCAGTCGATCAACGCGATGTTGTGTGATTTCCAGCTGGAGTGGGCATCCGTCTCGCGGGCTGCCGCCAATTCCAACGGGGAGATAGACCGCAGAATGGGGTTGCTGAGAGATTTCTCCTACCGAGTCAACGAGGTTATCGCACACGAAACGGATAGCTGGGCAGGCCAATCGCAACCCTCGGTGACTGCGCGGATAGGCAGATTCGATCGGAGATAGAGCCGCACGCCTCGGCGAGCCGAAATCATCCACTCTCGGATCAGGATGACGCCACGTTCACGGCTCCGGGGGAGTTGGGTGGTGGGCCGGGTCAGGCCAGAGCGACCAGTTCGTGCAACGTGGACCCGGTGCGCGTCTCGACGCCGGTCTCGGTGTGGACGGTCAGTTCGAACGACGACTCGAACCGGAAGTAGCCGGGATGGCCGACGAGCCGATGCGCCAGCGGCTTGATCAGTCGCGATCGGGCGACCGGAATGTCATCGAGCAAATCGTGCGCGTGGATGACCTTCTCGACGTCCAAGCGCAGGTCCACGCTTCCCGGCACGCACAGTTCGATCCATTCCGGATAGGTGCGACCGGCGACCGGGTCGAATCTCGCCGGGCCTTCGGTGAGGACCGTCTCGCCGGTGGACAACACGATGTCGCCGTGATGGGCGAGCATCAGTGGACTGATCTCGTGCCCGCCCCGCCGTTGCTGGGTCGAGACCGAGGCGTAGAGCAGCGAATAGTCCTCGACGTACAGGCGCCCCCAATGCCAACGGTCGATGATCTTCTTCATATCGCCGACGCCCCAGTTGTGGTCGTGATACCCGCGCCCGGTGACTTCGTGCCGAATGCCGTCGAGTTCGATGGCGCCGCTCACCTGTGCGCGCGGCGCTGCGACCACCCACCCGAACGAATCCCGCGCCCCGAATCGGGTCTCGCCTTTGCCCGGCATCCAACTGGGAGTTTCGTTGTGAAATCGCAGATCGAAGACCAGGCCGTCCTCGGCCATGTGCAGGTGGTGAATCGGCAGCCCGTCCAGCGGGTGCTCGGTACGGGCGTGGTTGGCGCCGATCCGCACGTCGCAGGCTTCGGCCGAGAATACGGCCGCCGCCCTGGGGTACCGCCGAGACACTTGGCGGCGGGTGCCGTCCGGTGCGTACACCATCATCTCCACCCAAGGTCTGGCGTTGGGCAGGTCCTCCGGTCGCCGTTTGGTCAGGAATCCGATCACCACGTGCCCGGTGTCGAGGTGGGCGTCGAAGTACCAGTGCTCGAACGCCAGTTTGCTCGGCGAGGGATGAAGTCCGTTGTGCTCAGGCTCAACAGAGGTCAGCACTCCATCCCGGCGGCCGGGCCCATTCCATACTTCGACGATTTCTGCGGTGCTCATGGCTGCTTTCGGTGTCGGTGGACACGGCCGTGGCGCGTCGGGTCCGGAATCGGCGCGCCGCGGCGGCGCAGGGCGAGCGCGGCGCGAAGGTCATCGGCGTAGCGCCCCGCCGGCGTCGAAAGCCGCTTCACGACCTTGCATCTGGGCGCGGTACCAGTTCTCGCGATGCCAGAGCATGAACTTCTCGTGCGCCCGTGCGAAAGGCGGAACGTTCCTGCGCAGGATCTCCATCGCCGTGATGAGGGGGAAACGCAGGAGGGGGATGGCAATCCAAGGGAACGCCGGGGGCATGGTGTACCGGCGCCGGGTCCAAGGAGCCATGTACATCGCGGAGTACACGGAGTTGATGCGGAAGTTGTACGCCTCACGCAGCCGCGTGAGACCGCGATGGCCGTCGCGCGGCGCGAAGGCCACCGGGTAGGACTCGATCAACTCCGCGCCGTGCGCACCGGCGTCGTAGGAGCGGGACGCGATGGTCATGGCGAGAACACGCAGCGAGTCGAGGACTGTCTCCGGATACCAGCGCAGCCGCACCCCGAGCAGGTATCCCATGTACTTCTGGAAATGCAGCAGCGCGCGTATTTCCGAAGGGGTCGTTTGATAGCCGAGCGCCCACAATCCGAGGCCGGGGGTGACGCTGCCGCCCAGGAGGGTCAGCATCTGATAAGTCTGGCTGATCGGCAGGCCCCACCTGTCCATGTGCCACTCCGGATGGCCCGCCACCTTCGCGCGGATCGAGACGTGCATGATGCGGACCTTCAGTGCCGTGGCACGTCCTGCGGAGCCCGGAGTCAGCAGTGCGCGGGGCTCGGAGACATCGATCCAGAAGCGGGTGGTCTCCAGGAAGCGGCGCAGCGCGCTGTCTCCGGCGTATCCGCCGGCCAGCGACAACGGCGTCGCGACAGCGGCTTCGGTGTACATCTCCAGTGTCTCCGCGCCGGCGAAGCTGAACAGCATCGTGCCCCACCGTCGCCAGATCGCCGCGCCTTGCTCGACCAGTTCGGGCACCACCCACTCGGGCACCGTCTCGAATTCCTCGAACAGCGCCCGCATCGACTCCGGTGCGTCCGGCACGGCGTCGATTCCGGCGGCGAGGGCGGCTTCCAGCATCTGTCGTCCCGCCTGTGGGCCGACCTCACCGCGCAAAACCTCCGCGACGAACCGTTCCGCGACCGGGTCGCCGGTGAACAAGTCCTCGCACAAGGCGGCCGCTTGCACGTCGGTGGGAAACAGCTCTTTCCCGGTGACTCGCACGAACAGACGCTCCAGGCGCTGAAACTTGGGGGAGCGGCGCGCTTCCCAGTACCGGAACGCGGTGGGGCACTTCACCGTCGGCTGTTCCGCGACGATATCCGCGCCCGCGGGCGGGACCTCCACTGACATGGGTGACTTCTCCTGGTATCCGATGCGGTTCGGGTCGTTCGGCTCGGCGTGCTCAACCCACGCGGCGTCGTCGCACCACGCAGGTGACCATACCATCGGGTATTGTTATCGGTACCGTTTCGAATGGAAATCTCTAATCCGTGCGGGATAACGCGAAAGGAGTTCGGTGACCGGCAGATACGCCACCATCGCCAGAAGCGTGCAGTGGACGGTCGCCGCGCTGAAGCAGCCCTGTGACGGGGTCACCTACGATCGAGAGGTGATTTCCACCGACGCAGGGTCGCGCCGATGACAGCGGACCGGCCACCGGGCGGCGACAGCATCCGGACCCCTGACGTGGACGCCACGAACTCCGCGCCGCGGCGTTCCCGGAAGGCGGCGGCACAGCAGCGCGGCCGTGCTCCGCGGCTGTCGTACGAGGCATGGGTCGACGGTGCGCTGGCACTGCTCGCCCGAGAAGGCGTCTCCGCTGTCAGAATTCCCCGGCTGTGCCAGGAACTCGGCGTCACCAAAGGCAGTTTCTACTGGCATTTCGACGATATCGAACAGCTCATGGAGGCGATGGCCGACCGCTGGAGCGCGCTGCAGACCGAAATCATCCGCGCGCTCGGCGCGATAGAGTCCGTTCCGGTCGAGCAGCGCATCGCCAACATGGCCGCCAATCTCATCGACCAGGGCACCTGGGCCACCGAAGCTACCGTGCGCGAATGGGCGCGAAGCGATGAGAAGGTGGCCGCGACGGTGCGTGCCTTGGATCAGCAGATCTTCGAAACGGTGCAGAAAGCGATGCTGGAACTGGGCTTCGCTCCGGACGAAGCGCGTCTGCGCGCCGGTGCGATGGTGTACTTGGGCATCGGCTTCATCCACGGCCGCGGCAGCCTGCCCACCCCGACCGCGGAGCAAGCTCGAGCGATCCTCGGACTGTTGACCATCCCCGCTCCGAAACAAGATCGGTCGTAGCTGACGGGCGTGGCCGGTGCTACGGCGGATCCAGGTCGCAGTTGATCGGGGTTCCGGGCCAACTCGCGGAGCGCGGATCCGAGGTCGCTGATCGGGTTCCGCGTGCCTATTGGGCCGGTCATAGGCGTCCGCTCGCGGTAGGCGTCAGTTCTCCGGCGGGGCGGGATCGCGTCGCCACGTCACGCTCAACTGGTCGCGCTCGCCGAACCGGACCAGGTGCCTCGCCAGCACATCCTCGAGCCGCGCCAAGTCCTCCGGGGCCGCTTCGATCCGCAGGTGCAATTCGCCCTCGTGCGCGGTGACCGTCGCGCGGCCGGTGTCCAAGTCGATCCAGCCCGACGAGGACTGCGCCGACCACTCGCCACCATTGCGCCGCCCCAGATGCGCCACCAACTGCTTGCCGTACCGCTCCGGCCGATCGGTGCGAACCACCGAGTGAGAAGCGGTGTGCGAGCCGCCCGCGGTCACGATGCGGCTCCGGATCGGTATCCGACGTGCGAGACGACACGGGCGTCCGGAACCTGCGAAGCCATGACGGCACCAGCCTTCGAGTTGCTCTGCATTCGCGGTCACTTGTCACCTACGGCGAGCGTGACCCGTCGATGAACTTCGGGCAGCGCCGACGCAGCAACGATATGGCCAGCACTACCCGGGCACTTGCCGTTCACACACCGGTTCAGTCCTCTAACGAACCCACAGCACACGCGGAGACGGAGCTGCTCACCGTGGTCGTCTACGCCGCTGCGCGGCCAGTTGCATCTGCCATGGCGCCGACGTCGCGGGCGTGGATGCCGTCGTCATCGACCAGCGCCACGGTCGCGATGATGTCCTCGGTGGGCCCGATGACGCGCGGGTGTCGACCGGCAGGCTCTCTCCGCGGCGGTTCAGGCGGCGGAGCACGCTGTTCGTTCGACCAGCCGCGAGGTTTCCCGCGACCCGATCGGATAGCGGCGATCGGATAACGGCCGGTGCCGTGTTCCGGGCCACCGCGCCGACCCGCCTACGTAGACTTCCGGCGTGACCGATCTCGCGGACTTCGCCCGGCTGATCGCCGGCGACCACGGACTCTGCGTCGTCTCCGCCCTGCGAGCCGACCGTACGATTCAGTCGTCCGTGGTCAACGCGGGTGTATTGCGACACCCCACGACCGGTGCGGACGTGGTGGGCATGGTGGTGCGCGGCGATGCCCGCAAATTGGCCTATCTGCGTGCTCGGCCGCGTGCGACGGTTGTCGTTCGCGCCGGATGGCAATGGTCCGCCGTCGAGGGGCCGGTGTGGATCGCCGGTCCCGACGACCCGGTCCCCGGCGTCGATGCCGAGCGGTTGCGTCTTCTGCTGCGTGAGGTGTTCACCGCGGCCGGTGGCGTGCACGAGGATTGGGACGAGTACGACAGGGTGATGGCCGCCGAGCGCCGAGCGGTGGTCTTGGTCCAGCCGGATCGGGTCTACGGCAACGGCTGAGATTCCCGCAGCACCCGCGAACCGGCAAATGAATGCGGCTCGACCGGAGTCCCGGCTCGTAAGTTTCGTGCTGGGCAGAGGCGCCGCGGAGCGGGAACCGCGAACGCCGCGCCCCGACGTCGAGCGGATCGATCCGGTGCGGGCGTCGTTGGCTGTCGGGTTGCGGCCCGGCCACCACGGCTGAGGTTCTATCGTATCTATGCTGTCGGCATTGGCATGTGGGGTGTGTCCATACGGTGAGGACGACGGATCATGGCTGAGTTGAGCGAGGGTGTGTATCGGATCGTCAACGTCGGCACGGGTCATGTGTTGGCGCTCGACAGCTCTGATCAGGTCACGGTGGTGGGGGAGGCGGGTGTCGAAGACGGCTGGCAGCATTGGCTGTTGTCGAGCGCGCCGGAATTCGGCGAGGGGATCTGGTACATCACCAACGGCCGCAACGGCACCCGGCTCGGACTCGGCGACGGTCTGGTGTCCGAAGGTGTCCATGTCGAATGCAGCGGGACGCCGATGGGATGGCGGATCAGCACAGACGAAGCCCACCCCACCTGCTACCGCATCGCCGTTTGGCCGGTCGTCGAGTTCGTCCTCGCCCTGCCCGGCCACGACATCGGGATCGAGCAGATCGGGTTGACGCGCTACTCGGCCACCAGCAACATCCAGCAGTGGCGTTTCCACCGTCCATGACTCGATCCACGCGGGCCGCTGGGCAGCCCTCGGGCAGTGGCCTGGCAGCCCTTCGGTGCCGCATCCCGCATCGGTCAGGTGTGGATCATCCGAAATGCATGACCGCCGCGGCGCCGCAGCGCGCGGCATTGTCGAAGAAGGCGACCAAGGCGTCGTAGTGGTAGCGCAGGTAGTGCAAGCCCTCTTCGCCGTCGCGGGACCAGATGCGCGGGTAGATGTCGGCGGCATCCATCGCGGCGCCGTCGTAGTGCGCGGCCAGCCGGTCGAACGGTGCCGCTTTCAGTCGCTGAGCGGTAGCCCGCACCAGATCCGCCGGCCATCCGTAGTACTCGTCGTCGAGGAGGTCGCCGTCGTAGAACAGGTCGATTCCTACTTCGGCCGACTCGAACAGGTATCGCAGCCCGTCCCACGACTTGTCCAGGTAACCGGAGGGATCCCCGTCCGCGGACTCGAGCGCCCATAGCTCGTCCGCGCTCCCGGCGGCCAATCGTCCCAGCTGTTCGCCGGTGACTTTCGTGAACGACAGGATCACGCCCATCGACACTCCCACTCCTCGAAGAACGGGCGCCACCCTTTTTCTGCTGGGGCACCCCGATGATCGTGGAATGTAGCGGAGCGCAGCGACAAGAATCAGCGGCATAAGCGTCAGCGGTGCGGCCGAGGCGCTCTCCCTCGGAGGGCAGGCGATGCCGTAACCAGCTGTGGCTGAAATTCCGCCCCGCGGGTGGTCATGCCCTGGCCCGCCTCGGCGCCCGCGACGCTATGACGCGGCGGGTCGGTGCTGTTCGATGAGCATTCGCGCCATGAGCTGGGCGCGGTGAGCGGCCAGCAGATCTCCCTCGGCGGCGGAGATGATCGAGCCTTTCATCAGGATGTGCCAGGACCGGGCGAAATCGTCCGGGTCGGACAGTCCCGCCGCTTCGGCCCGGCTCCGTACGATGGCCCGGATATTGTCCAGATATCCGATGCTGGCCTGCCCGGCCGGATGCGCGGCGCCGAGTTCGAGCAGCACGTTGATGAACGAGCAGCCGTCGAAGTCCTCCCGCTTCTGGAACCAGTCGTGGAAGACGTCGAAAATCGCCAGCAACTGTTCTTCGGGTGTGTTGCCGCGCGCACGAGATTGTGTTTCGACCAGGCCGAGCGTCCACAGCTGCTCGCGACGCTGGAGCACGGCGAGCACAAGATCGTCCTTGGACGGAAAATGCCGGTACAGGGTCGCCTTGGCCACACCGGATACCGCGATCACTTCGTCGGTGCCGACCGCTCGGATGCCGCGCCGCGTGAACAACGTGTAGGCAGTGCTCAGTATTCGCTCGCGAGCGGGTGCGGCGGATGCGGTGCGTGGAAGGTTCGGCGTTTCCATCTCCCCTTCACGGTATCGCTGTACAGACAGTACTGTCTCTGTTAGTAAAGAAAGACAGGTCTGTCTTGAGGATGCAGGGTGGGCCCACTGTAGAGCGCTTCGAGCGCGAAACGAATCGAGTGTGCCCATATGAGCACAGCACTGCACGGTCTCAGCAACCCCACCCAATCGCCGGCCGAAGGGCCGGACGACGCTCACGCCGCATTGCGCGCGACCGTCGAACGCCGTGGCAACGCGTCCATCGTCCATTTTCACGGCGAAGTCGACGCCTATACTCTGCCGACGTGGCGCAGTCTGCTGCGTGAGGTCGTCACGGCAACCGCGGCGCCGGGCATCATCGTGATCGACACCGGCGGCCTCGGCTTCATGGCCTGCCGTTCCATGCTGGCCTTGGCCGAGGAGGCCGAGGCATGCCGGCTCCGAGATGTTCGGCTGTGCGTGGTCGGCAACCAGTTGGTCGTGACACGCATCGTGACCCTCCTCGATCTCGACGCTCTCCAGCCCATCTACGCCTGCGTCGAGGACGCGCTGGCCGGCTCGGTGCCCAGCGGGCACTACTTCGGAGGCCGGGCCGCGGGATAGCGCGGTGGAGCCGCGTCAGGCCTTCAGCACGTCGCACGTGTGCGCAGCGCGCTGACACATGAGTCCCGGCGGGATGGATGCCATCCCGCCGGGTTCTCGCGATGACGGGGGAGCGGTTCGAATGACCATCGCCACCTGCGTTCGGGGCCGCGGTGAGTACGGCGCGTTGGTCAGCGGGTTACTGGTCGGTGACCACGGTGGTCGGCACAGTATCGATCTGTCGGCCGTCCATCACTTGCCGCGGTCCTGTGCGCCGGGCCTGCGCGCAGTATTGCGTTCGCGCTGATCGCAATACTGTCCGTGGGCGCGCGTACGCGATTGAATCCGGTAACGCCTTCGTTCCTCGCTGCCCGAGAGGAGACGCCGACGCCTCGGCCGCAGACGTGCCGGCCTCGGACTGCCGAGAACAGCGCGACCGAGGTACCGGTTCCGTCGACAGCGCCGAACTCGGGGACAGCCGCAGCCTCAGACGAGGAGCACCACATGACAGCGCAGGCCACCGCCGCGACTCCGACCGACGCCTTCGTCGCCGAATGGCAGGACTGGCACCGCACGCAAGAGACGCGACTGGCCGACCCGCACGGCTTCCTGTCCATCACCGGTCTGCACTGGCTCACCGCAGACCCACAGCGATTCCCCGACGCGCCGGGCGCCTGGTCCACCGGCGTCGACGGCGTCACAGTGGTTCTCGACGACGGTGACGAGCTGGTGGTCGACGGGACATCGGTGCGCGGTCGGCATGTCTTCGGCGTCATCCCCGAACGCGGTGGCGTGAACGCCGTGTGGGGTGACGCGGTGATCGAGGTCGCCAAGCGCGGCGGGTACGACATCGTTCGCCCGCGGCACCCGGACAACCCGCTGCGCACGGCGTTTCGCGGCACGCCCGCCTACCCACCGCACCCGAAATGGGTGATCACCGGCCGGTATGTTGCCTTTTCGAAGCCGCGGCCGACCACGGTCGGCGCCGCTGTCGAAGGACTCGAACACGTCTATGACGCGCCCGGCCGAGTGGAGTTCGAGCTGGACGGCCGGGCGCTGCGCCTGACCGCGTTCCCCGGCAAGGATCCCGGCAGCCTGACCGTACTGTTCACCGACGAGACCTCCGGGGTTACCACCTACGCCGCCAATCGCGTACTGCACCTGTCCCCGCCCGGGGAGGACGGATCGGTGCAACTGGACTTCAACCGAGCCGCGAACCTGCCCTGCGCCTACACCGACCTGGCGACCTGCCCGTTGCCACCGGCGGAGAATCGGCTTCCGGTCGCGATCGAAGCCGGTGCGAAGCTCCCGTACGAGCGCGGTTGAACTCGATGAGCGACAGAGCATTACAGATCCGGACGCTGTCGTTTCTGACGCCGGGGAATTTCCCCGACGACGACCCTTACTCGGGGCTCGAGGACACGCTGCGGCTGTTCGAGTACGGCGAGGGCCTCGGCTTCGACGGTGCGTGGATCCGGCAGCGTCATCTCGAGCACGGTGTCGGGTCGGCCGCGGTGTTCCTGGCCGCCGCAGGCCAGCGCACCAGCCGAATCCAATTGGGCACAGCGGTGATTCCCATCGGTTACGAGAGCCCGTTCCGGCTGGCCGAGGATCTGTCGCTGGCCGATGTGCTCTCGCGGGGCCGGTTGCAGGCCGGCTTCAGCGCGGGCACCCCGCCGCATGCCGACTTGATCGGCGATCTGGTCTTCGACGGTGACTGGCGCTCCTACGATCTGTCCTACGGCCGGATCACCCGGCTGATCGAGAACCTGCGGGGTGACTTTCTCGGTGACGCCGGCGCGGTGATCCACTCTCCGGGCAACACACAGCGTCCCCGATTGCAGCCGCACAATCCCGGCTTGATCGATCGGCTCTGGTATGGCGGGGCGAGTTCCCGCTCGGTCCGCTGGGCCGGGGAGAGTGGGCTGAACCTGCTCACGGGGAACATCGTCTTCGGCGAGCGCAGCGACGATTTCACCACCTCCCAACTGAGCTTGCTCGGGGAGTACCGCCGACTCGTGGACCCGGCCCGACCGGCCCGGGTCGCGGTAGGACGGGTGATCGTCCCGTTCGACAGCGCCGACCGCGCGACTCGCGAGCGGTACCGGCAGTACGCGGCGAGCAGGTATGAGCGGACCCTGGCGCCACAAGGGGAGCGGCGTGTCCTGTTCGCCCCGGACTTGGTCGGCCCGGCCGAGGAGATCGTCGACCGGCTGCGGGCCGATCCGGTGCTCGCGGAGACGTCGGAGCTGCGGCTGGAGCTGCCCTACGAGTTCCGCCGTGCCGACTACGAACAGATCTTGCACGACACCGCGGAGCTGATCGCTCCGGCCCTGGGGCGTCATCCCGCGACGATCCGCTCCGGCGTCGAGCACACCACCGGTGAGGTGGCAGCGTCCGCTTGATTCCAGCGGCTCCGGTCGCGTCAGGAGCCGGTGCCGAGTGCGGCGGCGAACACCGGCCACGAGCTGTGCAGGTCGTCCTGCCAGTAGGACCAGGAATGGGTGCCGCTGCCGCGCAGCTGGAAGGTGGCGGGAATGGCCAGCTGATCCAGCCTTTCGCGCAGCTGACGGGTGCAGCGGTCGGCGAATGTCTCCAGGGCGCCGCCGATGAGGAGCTGGTCGATCAGCTTGCTGGGGTTGTGCTCTATTCCTGCGCTGTCGATGGTGTCGTACGGACCGGGGGCACCGGTCCCGCTCGCGACATAGATCGCGGTACCGCGCAGCTTGTCCGCGTGCAGATAAGGATCGTTGGCCGCCCACGCGGGATCGGTCGGCGGACCCCACATGTTCACCACGTTGCCACGACGCCCGCCCACCACCGCGCTCACGATCACCTGACCCTGCGGATCGCTGGTGCGCACACACCCGGAATACGAGCCGATAGCCCGATACAACCCGGGCGCGGCCAACGCCAGCTGGAACACCGACGTGCCCGCCATCGAGATGCCCGCGATCGCGTTCGCCCCATTGCCCCCGAATTCCGCATCCACGATCGGAGGCAACTCCCGAGTCAGGAACGTAGCCCACCGCTGCCGCCCCAGCATCGGATCATCCGCGCGCCAATCCGTGAAATAGGAGCTGGCGCCACCGAACGGGATCACCACATTGACTTGCTTGTCGCGGAAGAACTCCCCCACATCCGTCCGGCTGAGCCAGTTGCCGTCGGTTCCGCCGTCGATACCGTTGAGCAGGTACAGGGTGGGTGCCGGAGCTGATCTGTCTGCGGCCGGAAGGACCCGAACGGTCACCTCGTTCGCCATCGCGGCCGAGTGGACCGTCAGCTCGACCAGCCGCCCGGGTCCGGAAGCCGCACCGGCGATATGCGGTCGATCGGGGTGCCTGCCGATCGGCGGCGGGAGTTCGGGTCGGGCGTCGACCGGTCCGGCCGCAACGGTCACGAACCCGAGGGCGACGATGCTCAACACCGCCACAAGCCGTGCGGTCCGCGCCGCGCCGCGGGAGTATGAGGGCGGGCCAAGGGAAGTCACACAAGGCCTTCCAGGGGAGGCGGGACGAAACAGGCCCACGGTAGGCCGCGGATGTCTCGGCGGCAAGGCGACGTCGCGTTTGTTGGGCTCGATGGCCAGTGCGCCCCGGGTCTGGATGGGAGCACACACAAAATGCCATCGCCTCGACGGAGCCTCATGAAGGCCGCTGCCGATGGACGGCGTCAGTGGTCGGTGATCCAGGTGTCGGTGAACTTTGCCTCCGCGACCAGCATGTCGAGCAGCCGGGCCACGATGGCGGCTTCGATCTTCTTCCCGAACAACGGGATACCGACTTCGGCGGCACCGGCCACGAGCGCCTCCGCCGCGGTGTCGCTCTCGGTGAGCCGGACGGTGCCGCTCACCTGGGCGGGCACACCCTGGACGCGGGCCTCGAAACTGCCGCCCTCGCGGGTGTAGGTCTCGGAGCGGGTAATGACCAAGCCCTCGGGCCGCACCGCGGTGATAGCGTTGGGCAACTCCGCTGCCGGAACGGTCTGCACCATTCGAACGGACAAGCGGTCCTCGGCGGCGTCGAACTCGACGAGCTGCGCGTCGTCCCCGCCGACCTCCTCGATGCGGTCTTTCCAGTACTGCTCGTCGGCCAGCGCCGCACGAAGCGCGTCGGCCGAATGGGTGTAGGTGGCCGTATACGCCAAGGGGGTCGCCATACCGGCACACGCTACCTCTGCCACGCCGTTCGCAGCCGGTGAATCGCCGCCGCCGCCGCGCGGGGATCCCGCTGAATCGCGCTGGGAAACAATAGGTTCGACACCACGCTGCCACCATGTCCGTGGTCCGCCGAGGACGGCGGAGATCGCGATCAGCCGGTGCGGTGATAGCACACGCAGCTTTCGCTATCACTCGAATCCGGAGCCGGTCTGCGGGCGGGCAGGTCGCTCAGATCGGGCAGCCGCCCGTCGCGCCGGAGGGAGGCGCGAAGGAGTCCAGTGCGAATTTGCGGTGATAGCGGACGAGTTTCTCGTATTGCAAGCGGTTGTAGGCCAGCGGAAGGAGTAACAGCCGATCCGGCAGCAGGCGCCAGGCCACTTGCAGCACCCGGACATACACCGCGAACTCGAGGTGGTGCCGCCGCTTCAGCTCGAAGCCGACCATGCCGCGGACACCGGGATGCATGACCTCGGCCGAGCACACCTGGATCACGTGACCGGCCAGAGGGCGAAGCAGTAGCCACAACGGCATGAGCACGGGGCGCACGAGAGACGGTAGCCCGAGGGTGGGCAACGGAAGCCGGGTCAGTCCGGCGAATTGTTCGACGAGGAACGGGTTGGCGGACAGCTCCCGCTCCACCATCGCGTCGTAGTACTCGGTCGCCGACGCCAGGTCCGGGGGCAGCTTGCCCGACCGCGCGGCCAGTTCCAGCCCGGAGAACCCCTCGCGCAGCATCTGATACGCGACTTCCTTCTCCTCCGGGCGCAGCACCGTGCCGGTGCAATAGGTGAAGGTGTTGAGCGCGACGAACATGCCGCTGACGCCCACCCAGATCCACGTCTGCGGGTTCAGGGCGCTGTAGCGGACATCTTGATAGTCGCCGCGGCCTCGGCCGTGCACGTCGCGGTGACGTTGCTTGAGCCATTCGGCCTCGGCCAGCCGGTCGGCCGGGTCGCCCCACATCGCCAGCAAGGCGGAGAAACCGGAACGGACGCCACGATCGGCGAAGTTCGCGGCGAAGCGACCGGTGCGGTCCACGGCGGCGGCGACGGGGACGAGCGCCACTTGATCGAAGGCGGCGCCTGCGAAGACGCCGGCCAGCACGCTGCCGGTATGCCTGCGGAACTCGGCGAGGACATCGGGACGCACCGGGTCCGGCGTCATGGCGCCGGTGATGGACTCGGAAACAACGGGCAGCTCTGTGTGCGTTGCCATGGGTCACCTCTGAACTACGGGTGATAGTGATATAGGGTTAAGACTATCATTCTTGTGGTGCGGCAGGCGAGATATGCTGCGTCCCGAGCCGCGGAAAGTCGGATGGTGGTGACGAGGTGGTGCACCGGCCGGGCGGTAGGCTCCCGCCGATGAGGGCGCACCGAAACGATTCGAGCAAGCCCGCGGTGAGCAACCGGCCGAACAAGGCCCCGAGTGGCGTCGGCCCGGCCGAAGCGCATTCCTCGGCACGTTCGCCGGAACGCGACGTCGAGGACCCGACCGTCGCGGAGTTCCTGGCCGCTGTGGGCGACGCGTGGGCCGACCTCACCGCTTTGGATGCCAAGTCGCGCCGCATCGTCGATGCCGCCCGCGACTGCTTCGCCGAGGTGGGTTTCGAGGAGACGACGATGGTCCGCATCGCCGAGGGGGCGGGCGTCGGCGTGGCCACGGTCTACCGCCGTTTCGGCACCAAGTCCGCCTTGGTGCGGTTTGCGCTCATGGCCGAATCGCAACGTGTCGGCATCATCGTCGCCGAGGCGGTGCAGCGCTCGGCAGGGCCGGTGAGTGCACTGGCGGAGATGTTCTCGGCCTTTGTAAGCGAGGCGAAGGCGCCTCGCCTGCTGACGCACAGCCTGCGCGCCTCCTCGGCGGCCGGAGAGCTCGCCCGTTTCCTCACGGGGGACGAATTCATCGAACAGGGCCGGACATTGGTCTCGCGCTTCATCGTGCACTGGCAGAAGCGCGGCGAACTCGGCGTCTTCGACGCCGAGGTGGTCGCCGAGTTGTTCGTCCGCCTGACGATGTCGTTCATCTCCAATCCGCGTGGCGCGCTGCCGCTCGCCGATGCCGCGGCGGCGAAGGAGTTCGCCCGGCGCTTCCTGGCGCCGCTGTTGTTCCCGCACCCGGGCGGAGGTTAGCCGCCTCGGCGGCGGTCACTGTTTCGGACGCACCCGATAAGCCGCCGATTTCGGTTCCCGTTCCTGCATTCGCTGGATGCATCGGTGGTGCTCGCGGCCAGCAGCGCGGTGGTTCGGACGCCGAGTCGGACTGTGCGACCGAAAGTCCGTGCGCTCTACGCCGTCATCCGCTCGGCCTATCGAGTGCAACACTCGGTTTCGACGCTCCGGAGAAGGGGTGATGCCCGGCGTCGGCATCGGAACCGAACGCGATCCCGACATCGGGCGGAGCCTTCAGGGAAGATGCATCAGGCGCCGGGAAAGGGTGAACAGACGGCGGGCGAGTCCGATGACCGGGATGCCCAGCGGAAGCAGGATGATCGTCACGCACAGCACCGCGCCGACGAGCCACAGCACGGCCGCGACCAGCCCCAGGACCGTGCCGAGCACGGCGGTGAGGATCCCGAGCACTGAACCGAGCAGACCTTGTAGCAGTCGCATGATGACCTTCTGGTGTCCATTCTCCGCTTCTCCGGGTCCGCGCGCACCTGCCGATCTCGACGGGCGGGTGCGAACGGCGCCGTGAGTTCTTCGGCTTCGTCGGCGCCCTGATCCGCTCCGTGCACGGCGCGGTACCGTCCCGGGCATGAGCCGAGCGATCGTGGAGCTGTCCCATCCGGTATCCGACGGCATGCTCACCTATCCGGGCCTGCCGGTCCCGCGTATCACCACGGCTGTGGCGCGGGACCGCTCGCCGCTGATCGACATGGCCTACCACATCGCACGCGTGGACATGGTCGGCCCGACCGGGACCTATATCCATGCGCCCTTCCATTTCCATGCCGAGGGCGCGGACATCGCCGAACTGCCGTTGGAACGGTTGTTCAACGTGCCGATCGTGATGATCCGCGCGCCGGAACTGCGCGCGGTGGGGCCGGATGTGCTCGGCGATCCCGCGCGCTTGTGGGGCAAAGCGGTACTCGTGCACACCGGTTGGTCGGCGGGCTGGGGGTCGTCCGAGTACCGAGGTCCCGCGCATCCGTTCCTGGTCGGTGAGGTCGCCGAGGCGCTGGTCGCCGCCAATGTGGCGCTGGTGGGAATTGATTCCCTCGACATCGACGACACGTCCTTGCCGACCCGGCCGTGCCACCACACCCTGCTCGGTGCGGGAATTCCGATCATCGAGCAGATGACGAATCTGGATTCGGTGCCCGACACAGGCGCCAAGCTGGTCGCTTTGCCTGCGCCGGTGCGCGGGACGGGCTCGTTTCCGCTGCGCGTCGTGGCGTGGACCGAGGGCAGCGCAGTGGGCCACTGAGAGAGCCCATTCTCGATGCGGAATCCGTGACCGACCCGCGCTGCGCAGTCGGATCGACTTCTACCGCCCAATGTTTCGCGGCCGGAACGGCGGGACCGCCAGATCGTCACCGAAGATATCCGGGAGGTCGCGTTCTACGCTGTCGGGGAATCGGGCGGGCCGTTTCTCCAGAAAGGCCGTCACGCCTTCCCTGGCGTCGGCGGCGGCCCCCCGGTGGTAGATACCGCGGGATTCGATGCGGTGGGCGATCATCGGATGGTCGGCTCCGAGATTGCGCCACAGCATCTGCCGGGAGAGTGCCACCGACACGGGCGCGGAATGCTCGGTAACCCGGCGGGCGAGCGCACGAGCCTCGTCCAGCAGTGTGTCCGCGGGATGCAGCGCGGAGAACAATCCGGCCTCGAGTGCTTCACCCGCCTCGACGAGACGGCCCGAGTACACCCAGTCCAACGCGGTCTGCATCGGCACCAGGCGGGGCAAAAACCAACTGGAGCAGGACTCGGGAACAATGCCGCGGCGATTGAAGACGAACCCGATCCGGGCGTTGTCTACCGCGATCCGGAAGTCCGCCGCGAGCGTCATGGTGATGCCCACGCCGACGGCGGGGCCGTTGACGGCGGCGATGACGGGCTTATGGGATTCGAACATGCGCAGGACGACTTCGCCGCCGGTGTCCCGGAAGGATTCCGCGGCGCCCGCATCGCCCGCGACGAAGGTCTCCGCACCCGCCGACAGGTCCGCGCCCGCGCAGAAGGCGCGTCCGGCCCCCGTGATGATCACCGCTCGGACCCGATCGTCGCGGTCGCAGGTGTCGAAGGCTTCGATCAACTCGGTGCCCATCGCGGTGGTGAACGCGTTGAGCTGCTGCGGTCGGTCGAGCGTGATGGTGGCAATGGCGTCGGAGACGTCCAGGCGAATATCGGCCATGCCGGACAGCTTGCCATCCCGTCGATATCCCTGCTCCTGCTGAGGGTTCGCGCCGCCCCAGGCGGTCTTTTCGTCGATTCGAAGGAGAATGGCTGTTTACTTATTGCTGCCTGGGCGGTTAGCCTGTCGGCCTGTGTCGATTGGTCACGGCACCTGGCTCCCCGCCCCGGGGCGGGGAGCGGAAACCAGTCGGCCGGCGTTTCGCGCCGTTGTTCGGCAACCGGGAGAAGAGGAGTGGGATGGAGATCAGCAAAGCGGTCGCGGCGGTGACCGGTGGTGCGTCGGGACTCGGCTTGGCGACCGTGCGAGAACTGCACGGCAAGGGCGCGAAGGTCGTGATCATCGACCTGCCGTCGTCCTCCGGTGAGGCCGTCGCCAAGGAGCTCGGCGACGGCGCGGTCTTCGCCGCGGCCGACGTCACGAACGAGGAGCAGGTCACGGCCGCCCTCGATGCCGCGCAAGAGCTGGGCGACCTGCGCATCGCGGTGAACTGCGCGGGCATCGGCAATGCCATCAAAACCGTGGGCAAGAACGGGGCGTTCCCGTTGGCGGACTTCACCAAGGTGATCAACGTCAACCTGATCGGTACCTTCAACGTGATCCGGCTGGCCGCCGAACGAATCGCCGAGACCGATCCGGTGGGCGAGGAGCGCGGTGTCATCATCAATACCGCGTCGGTAGCGGCGTTCGACGGCCAGATCGGGCAGGCGGCCTACTCGGCGTCCAAGGGTGGGATCGTGGGCCTGACCTTGCCGGTTGCGCGCGACCTCGCGGCGATCAAGATCCGTGTGGTGACCATCGCGCCGGGGCTGTTCCACACTCCGCTGTTCGCCACGCTGCCCGACGAGGCCATCGCATCCCTGGGCGCCCAGGTGCCGCACCCCTCGCGACTCGGTGACCCCGCCGAGTACGCCGCGCTCGCGTGGCACATCGTGGAGAACCCGATGCTCAACGGAGAGACCATCCGTCTCGATGGCGCCATCCGGATGGGGCCGCGCTGAATAGTCGCGGAAGTAGGTGAACCGGTGCGCGTGTCGGAGATGTCCGATACTCGCACCGCTCACGCTGCGCGCTGCCACTGCGCCGTCGCCCAGGGGCGGTGCACCACAACGGTCGGCGGCCTCGTCCGGTAGGCCGCCCCCTGCGAACTCGCGCGGACATCGACAACGCCGTCGCTCCGCCGGCTCTTGAGGGAGGCGGGGTGCGGCTACATCCCCGGGTCGGTCACCGGACCCGTCGCGGGCCAGGGGATATACGGATACCGACGACGGTGATGATCGTGACGACCAAAACCGTCATCAGCCTCATGAGGTTCCACGCGTCCGGGTCGCGGGGCGGTTCGGCGGCTCGAATGTCCTTTCCCCGTTGACGGGTGGGCGGGGACGAGGGCAGCGCGGGGAGGGGGCGCTCGGCCTGGAACGGTGTCTGCGCGGTGATCGCGACCGGTGACGGAATTATGCCGAATTCGGGGGCGGGCGGGCCGAGTTGGAGAGGGCTCATGGGCACCGGCGGCGGGGTGGGAAGCAGTAGCAAGCAAGTCAGCAGAGCGCTGCCGGAGAAGGCGCTACCCGCGGCGGCGCTGCCCAGGGCCGATCCGCTCGACCCCGGGCCGATGAGGCTCGACCCCGGGCCGATCAGGCTGGATCCGAGCGAGCCGAAGCCGCTGCCGGTCGCGAGCCCGAGTAGGAGCAACGCGCTGCCCGTCACGGCGCTGCCGGTACATGCCTGCTGGACGCTGCCCGTGGCCGATTCCAGCGTCTCGGCCGGGATACCTGCCACGCCATCCGGGTGGGGCGCCGTGTCCGCTGTGCGGGTCGCCCCTTCGTCGGGTTCCCCACGGCCGGTGGCGAGGAGGCCGCCGAGAGCATCACCTGTCGCGGCGCTGCCGGTCGCTGGATGACCGGCACTGCCGGACGGCAGCCGAACCGGGCCGAGAGCCAGAGACCCGCCGTTGGTCGCGCCCTCGGCATCGAAACCCGAGGCGCTACCGGACGACGGGGCGCCGGCACCGGTGCTCGAACCCCTGCCTGCGAAGGTGCTCATCGGGTCGGAGCCGGTGGCTGCCTCCGAACTCCCCGTCGCGAGGTCGCCGAGGGGCAGCCACGGCAAGGGCTCCGCTGCTGCTCGCATCGGTGGGGCCGCGAGTGCCGCAATGGTCAGCGGCAGCATCGCGGTGGCCAATCCTCGTGCCCACTGTTGTGTTCGAGTTGCCTCACGGTTGCGTCGCATGTGCAGTCGCCTCGTCGTAGTCGAAACCGGGCCGGAAGGTCAGGTGGTGTGCTGATACCGGGACAGAGCGAGTTCAAAGGCTTCCTTCGGGACCACGTTCCCGCCGGAGAACGGCTCGTCGAGGTTGTAGATCGCACGGATCACCACACCGACGATCGCGCCGAGCAGTGCGGTGGTCACGACACTGCGCTTGGTGACCTGCACGCCGGAGAGGACCACACTGAACAGCAGGAGCACCGTGCAGATCCACATGGCCAGATAGAGGAAGCCGGGAACCCGGTAACCGGCGTCCAGCGCTCGATCGGCGCGGGCTTGGGCCACCGCGTCGAGGCTGGTCAGCGCGCTGGTACGAAGCGTGTCGACCTCGGCGTCCGCGGTGTCCACCTCGGCCACCGCGTCGCGCAGGGTGTCGAGGGTGTCCTGGGTGGATTGATTGAGATGACCGTCGTCGGCCATGACGGTCCATTCGTCGGTGAGGACCTGCTCGGTGTAATCGCGCACCAGGCCCTGGATTCGGGTGTGGTCGGGCTCGGGCATTCCGTGTGCGGCCCAGTAGGTATCGATGAGCGCCTTGGCTTCGGCGATCGTGTGATTGCGCGCGTTGTCGTACTGCTGCCAGGCGATCACCACGATGAACGCCACCACCGCCATGAAGATCGTGTTGATCAGGTTGAGCACCAGTGCGCCGACCGTGTCGTCGTCGGTCTGCCGCCACGTCTTCGGATGCAGGCGATCCCCGGCCACGAAGACGACCACCGCCACGAGCGCGGTGAGAGCCGGCACGAGAAGCTCGAAGGCCATACGGGGACTCCGTTCTGTCTGAGAGGTTCTCGCGACCGGCGCGTCGGGTTGTACCGCAGGTCCTGCCGCACTACATGTCGATGCGTAAAGGTGTCTTCCAGCGCTGCCGTTTCCAGCACTGCCGGCGAGCCGCATCCGGTTCGGAGATCGCGCGGATCCTCGGTCGTGCTGCGGCGGTGGAAAAATCACGAGCGGATCGTCTCGCGGCTGAACGGGCACTCAGTCCTGCGGATCGGACCTGGCGACCCCGCGCACTCGTCGAGACGCACAAGGGGTATCGGTCAGGAGACGAGCCGAAGCCGGCTCGACCCGAGCATTTCGATGGTCATGCGAAGCTCTCACCCCCGAGATGGACACCGAGACCATCGACGACGGAGCCGTCGAGAGTCTGCGTTCGTTCGGATCAGATCAGTGGTGCACAGCAAATCGATTCGCGACACGGTGCCCGTACGAACCAGGCGTCGTGGGAAAGCTCCGACCAGCACGTGATTCTGGTCGACACCGATGGTAGACCGCGAATCCATCTGCGTGTGGCGAAATTTCGGAGATAGGTGGGGCGGTACGGATGTTCGGGCGGTCCCCGCGCTTCGCCATAGCGTGGCAACATCAGGGGTGCGCGATCGGAGTGCGTCCGTGTACGCTTACACAGCTACCGATCGGCGTAACGGGATTGCCCTGGGCCGCGAAACCCGCGTCCAGACAACAGAAGAGCCACAGATGACCAGATACGCGCATTATGTCGGCACCCTGCCTGCCGAACTGATGACGGGTGATCGTGCCGTCATAGAATGGTTTGCCGACCACAGTGAAGGACGGCCGGTTACGGCGGTGCCTTGCGACCTCGATCCGGACTGGATCTTCGACTACCTTCGCACGCGCAAGCAGCACGCCGACGTCTTGGAGATCGTCCGGGCGGGGGAGTACACCGACTACAGCGATTTCCCCAGCTATGGTGTGCGGCCCGGGTGCACGCTGGAGCCGCGGCACGTCTCGATGGACCGGGTCGAGCGCATCGGCCGGGTCGTGGACGCGTTCGAGGCGCTGCGCCGCGACCGGCCGGAGCTGGCCGCGACGAAAGTGCAGATCAGTCAACCGAACCCGCTGGACCTCGCGATGTTCGTCTTCGCGGGAGCGGCGGTCTCCGCCGGGCTCCCGGTCGGACCGGCTGTGCGGCGCTCCGGGCTCGTGGTGGCCGCGCTCCGGCAGCTACCGGTGTTCACCGAAGCGGTGTTGCAGGAGATGACCGAGGTGGTCGAGCGGTACGGCGACCGCGTCGTCTTTCAGCTGGAGTCACCCATGGCGCTGCTGAGCATGGTCAAAGCCGAGCAACTACGTTCGCAGTGGGTGCTCGGGCCGATCATCGCGGGGCAGCTCGCCGGTTTTCTCGGGCGGATGCACGAGATCGGAGCAGAGGCGATCGTGCACCTGTGCTACGGCGACTATCAGCACAAGAGCCTGCTGACGCCGCGCAGTCTCACCCCTGCGGTGAAGTTGCTGGGGCACACCGCGCGGCTGCTGAACAAGCAGGAGATTCCACTACCCCCGGTGCATATCCCGTGCGCCTATGGTGCCGAACCGGCGCCGCTGGATCCGCGGTTCTACGCACCGCTGCGCAAGCTCGACGCCGAGTGGCGAGTGATCGCCGGTGTCGTCTCCCCGGACTCCCGCGATGACAGCGCCCGCGCGCTCGCTCTCTTCGAACAAGCGGCCGGACGCCCGGCCTATGGTGTCGCCACCGCCTGCGGACTCGGCCGATGCACCGTCGACAGCGCACGGCAGGCGGTTGCCACCACGGTCTCGCTGACCGGCGTAGGTGACGAACGCGAACGGTGATCCGCGCCGCGGCGGCCTGCGGCCGCGCGCGGCGTGCCACACCCTCCGCGCGCCGAGGACGAGTTCGAGCGGGCCCGCGACCACTGTGCGGTCGGCCACCGACCAGCGCCTCCGGCCGGCTGTCACGGTCGAATGCGCCGAATTGCGTTGTCGTGAACGCGCTCTCGTGCGTTTGTCGGCGCCGCCTTCGTCAGCGCCACGATCGGAGCGTTGCTATGTTGCTAGCGTAAGCGGGTCGCCGAGCTCTGGATGACAGGAATCGGCAGGCACGTGCACCCGCTCACTGACCACGTTCGTCGAATTGCTGTTCCATTACCTGGAGTCACGTTCTTGACCACACCACAGTCCCCGATGGCCGCGCCGCACACCACTGGAACCGGAGCGTGCCCCGTCCAGCACGGATCCCCGACGGAGACGGACGCTGCGCGCGTCGAGATGTTCACCAAAGAGTTCGTCGCGGACCCGCATCGCGCATACCGGGAGATGCGACGTATGCACGGCTCGCTGGTTCCGATCGAACTTGCGCCCGGCGTGCCCGCCACTCTGGTGATCGGCTACCAGACCGCGGTGCGCATCCTGAGCGATCCGGACCATTTCCCCGCCGATCCCCGCACGTGGCAGAAGACCATCCCCTCGGACTCGCCCGTCCGGCCGATGATGGAGTGGTATCCGGCTGCGCGGTACAACACCGGCCTCGCACACGACCGCTATCGGCATGCCTCCGTCGACGCCATCGACGGGATCGATTTGTTCGACGTGCCGACTACGGTCGAGAAGATCGCTGTCCCGCTGATCAATTCCTTCTGCGAAGCCGGATCCGCCGACCTGGTGAGCCAATACGCGTTTCCGCTCGTTCTCGACGTCCTCAACGCGATGGTCGGTTGCCCGGCCGAGATCGGCGAGCGGGTCGCGACCGGTATGGCCGCGCGCTTCGACACGGTCCGGGGGCCCGAGGGCATGAAGATGCTCAAGGAAGCGTTGATGCAGCTCATCCGGCTCAAGCGCCGGGAGCCCGGCGACGACGTGACCTCGCGGCTGGCGCATCACACGACCGATCTCGACGATATCGAGATCTTCGCCCAGCTCATGAGCTTCTACGGGGCCGGTTTCGAAGCGCAGCGCAATCTGATCACCAACGCCGTGCTGCTGATGATCACCGACGACCGGTTCCGCTTCGGCGACGTCCTCGGGCGCAACCTTTCCACGACCGACGCATTGGACGAGGTCTTGTTCAACGACCCGCCGATGGCGAACTTCTGCACGACGTATCCGCGACAGCCGATCATGGTCGATGGAGTCTGGTTGCCCGCGGACCAGCCGGTCGTCATCAGCCTCGCCGGCTGCAACAACGATCCCGAGATCCGCGGGACCGACGAACCCGGCGGTAGCCGGATCGGCAACCGTTCTCATCTGGCCTGGAGTGCGGGCCCGCATGCTTGTCCGGCCAAATCCGTCGCGTACATGACGGTGCAGAACGCCATCGATCAGCTGTTCGATGCCCTGCCCGAGATCCAGTTGGCCAGGCCCAAGAACGAACTGCAATGGCGGCCGGGCCCGTTCCACCGGGCTCTGACGGCGTTGCCGGTCGTCTTCCCCAAGTCCGCGCCGGTGCGCCTCGGATAGAACGGGTCGCGGCTCGCCATCGAGCCGGCCGACAGCGCGTGCGGCAACCACGATGTCCCCGCACTGTTTCGGGTTCATACTGGTGCGACGGCGGAAGCGGTTGACGTGCCGGGCGGGTGTCGTCGGCACGGCGGGTGCGGACGTCGGTGTGTGGATGCTCGTCGGCACAGGGGCGGGACGGTACAGCAGCGGTGGTCAGCGGAATGGGCGACAGCGAGTTGTACGCTCGCGTCCGGGAAGAGGAATCCGCGTCGTTCCGCTCGGCGGGCGGTAACGCCGTTCGATTCGTGGCGTCGTTGGCGGCTATGGTCGTGGTTTGGGCTCGTGGGCCGCAGTTGCTGGCGGTATGGGTCCCCGGAGTGGAATTGTCGACGTGGCGGCAGCTGGTATTGTTTCCACTGGCGGTGCTGGGGGTGGGGGCATTCGCCGCTGGTGCGGAGACGGTCTCCGACGCATCGCAGGGACTGCGGGCCAGAACGATTCGGCGGCGCGTCGACCGCGATCCCGATCGGATCGCCATGCTGGTGCCGCCACTGGAGACGCACCGGGCCACGAAACAGCAGGTCCGCGGCCATGGCACGGTAACGGTGCGGCGATTGCTCTGGATCGCGGTACCGGTCGCGTTGTTCGTCGGGGTGCTGACAGCCGGGGTGACGGTGGAGGAACCCGACGGGACGCAGCGTCCCGCGCCGGAACTCGAGCCGGCCGTCCTCGGCCTCGCGTTCCTGTCAGCAGCCGCGCTGCTGGTGTCGGTGGTGCTGCGGTTGCGGCGATGGAGTGCGAGCCGAACGGTCGAGAAATGGTCCGAAGACCCTGCCTACAGCGCCCGGATCAGTCGGATCGGCCCGGATCCGACCTGGTCGCGGGCAACCGAGATTCCGGCACTCACCGTGAAGTTCACCGCCCCGCCGCGCGGTCAGGAACTACTTCGGCAAGTCTCGCCACAGTCCAACGTGATCGGGGCGAAACCGGTCCGGATCGCCTATCTTCGTCTGTTCGACAATCGAGCGCGCGCAAAAGAGTTCCTGCGTGGCGCTTGGCGCGAGTTCGGATATGTGCATCTTTTGCGCAGCGCAGCGTCGGTGAGCCCGGAAGAGGTCCGGAAAGCGCGCAGGAACAATGCCTTTCGCACCATGTTCGTAGCGTCACCGCGCATGTTGCGCGAGGAACTGGCGAAACACTCGGCCGACCCGTTGCCGCCGGGGCGCAGGCGGTTGCTGGGGGTGACCGATCTGGCGGTCAGGGTTCGCGATCCCGCGGGCAGCTACCCGGTGCGTTCGCTCCTCTGTCACGTCAGCTTCTGGCAGACGGCGGTGGACATGCTGCTGTCCCGGGTCGACTACGTTGTGCTGGACCTGGCCGGATACGTGCCCGCCAACGCCGGAACGCGCTTCGAATTGCAGCGCGTGATCGACCGCTTTCCCATCGCCAGGGTGATCTTCATCTGCGACAATCAGAGCGACCGGGCGTTCCTGCGAGCGCAGGTGCTCCACCACTGGTCTCGGATGGACGGTCGCTCACCGAATTCCGGCGCTGCCGCGCGGACTGCTCGCATCGCCGTGACCGACGGGCATCGGGCCACCACCCGGTATCTGATGGCAGATCTACAGGGTCGACATGGATGACGCCGCATCTTTCGCGGGACATGGCCTGTAGCTGCAAAATCCGCAATTCCCGAAGAGCGGAAGGATTCGAGCAGCACCGGCTGCCTGTTCCCCCGGCTCCGGACTGACGGTGGTAGCGGCTGCGTGCGCGGTGTCCACCGTCCACGTCGGCTCTTCGCGTACCGGTAGCGCGGCCGGCCTGACCGCGATGTTTCAGTCCAAACCCTCGGTGTCCTACGCGGCCGCTCGGGCGAGTCCTGGTAGAAGGGTCGCGCGCTCGTCGAATCGGTGAACACGGCGACCTGGATGTACGCGGTGCAGGGTGCGCCGTTCGTCGGGACGCTGGCCCCGGCCGATGCCGATCAGCGCATCGTGCTGCCGGCCAAACCATCTCGGGGCTCGCGCTGCGGCCGGCCACCGCGCCTGCCATCACCGATCGCGTGCGCCGGCTGCGTTCGGCGCCGTTCGACCAACGGCGCCGCGTCTATCTGGACGATCGCATCAGCGAACAACAACGGTGGTACGCCACCGAATTCAGCTATCACCAGCGTCGATCGCAGGTATACGGCACGCGGTCACGTTTTTGAGGTGACCGGTGCGCCGGCGAGTGCGTTCAACGCGGTCGTTTTCGACCTCGCAGGCATTTCGCGGCCGCCATCGCTGGTCTGGCCGCTTGGTCCTCGCCCCGCAGGCACAGTACCGGCGCCGCTGCCTGAGCCGTAATCTCGATAGAACTGAGCAGCTTCGCCGAAGTCGTGGAACAGAACAACACCGAAGCAGCCTGGGCGGACATCGTATCGGACGCCGAAAAAGCGATCAGCCGCGAAGATATCCTCTGGCGAGCGTCGCACGGCGAATAACATGCGCGACCGACTGCGGTCTTTTCTCGGACGTCCGATGGTCCGGCGTGGCTGCCGGATTTGACCGGGGAAAGTGCTTACCATGATCACGCTGTGTGACGTGGCGGCGTCGCATGGCGAACGGGGAAGCGGCCCGTCCGGCGGAAGCGTGACGCCGGGCGGGCCGTTGCATTCGGTCTGTCCGTGCCGGATCCGAGCGAGGGAGGCGAGGGGCGAGCCCGGTTGTGCGGTCGTGTTTGTCGTCGGTGGGGGGCGGGTAGGCAACGACGAATGGCGTAGGTAGGAGGCCGGAGTATGACATCGAACAATGCCGTCGGACAATTGCGCAGCGTCGTGCTGGACTGCCCCGCACCGCGAAAACTCGCCGATTTCTACCGGGAGCTGCTCGGAGGCGAGTTGCTCGCGGATGATGACGACGATTGGGTGGTGCTGGTCGATGCCTCGGGCAGACGCATCGCGTTTCAGACAGCGCCGCAGTACAAACCGCCACGTTTCCCCGACCCCGAGGGATCCCAGCAGATTCATTTCGACGTATTGGTGGACGATATCGAGCAGGCCGAACCCGCGGCGCTCGCTTTGGGCGCGACACTCGTCCAAGGCGAAACCGGCGGAGCGTTCCGTGTTTACGCCGACCCGGTGGGGCACACGTTCTGTCTGATATGGCTTTCGGACGAGTAAGGCCGGGGGATCGGAGTGCGGCAGGCCGGGCACACTGCCCGGCCTGTCACTTGCGCGACGATCCGATATGCGACGAATGTCGTGTCCGGTGACCGGCGGCGTCGTTGCGACCGCCGGCCGATCAACTCCGGACCCCACCCTTCATTCGGGTGGGGCCGGTCGACGGATGTCATCGGCCACCGAACCGCCCGCGACGTCGGCCGCGACGCCGATCTCCTCCTCGTAGCTACGGTCGGCGGGCACGCCCTCTCCGTCGGAGGTGATGTCTTCGAGCTTCCGGTCGTCGTCGAGTTTCCCGGCTTCCTCCGTCTCCGGAACTCGGCTCGGATCGATGTCGGGCTCCTCCTCGGCGAGCCGGTCGCCGATCGGTCGCGGATGAGCTTGCTCCCACGGCGTCACGCCGTACTTCGTGACGCCGCTCCAGTGCTCCGGCGGGTCCATTCCGGCCTCGAGCGGGTCGGAACGCAGTCGGTCCTCATCGAGATCCTCGGCGCTGTTGAGCGCCGCCGGATCGGATTCGACGGAGTCGGGCGCACCCGTGTCTTGCGGCGGGTCGTAGGTCTCGTTCTGTTCGGTCATCACTGCCTCCTCTCCTGCATTCAGCGACTTCCCGGAACTGCCGACAGCAAACCCCCGGAGCAGGCTCGGATAGCGCCGGGCGAGGGGCATGAGTCCCACACCGGCGGCGATAGTCACGTACGGGTGAACACGCCGAGGTGGTCGGTGTCGTAGTACTCGAGGATGAGCTTGTCGCCATCGAAGGTCGCCCGGGAGACCGAGCCGTGATTGGCGTTCTCGCCGGCAGGTGTGAAGACGAAAGTATCGCCGTCCCAGTGCTCCAGTGGGAAGGTCATGTTGTTCGGGCCCAGGCCGAGGGTCAGGGAATTGCCGGTGGCGTTGACCGTCGCCGGGCCGTAGTAGGCGTTGTCGTAAGTGCCCGCATACGAGGCGGACGGTCGCGCGGGAGCGGGGTCGGTGGGCGGCTGTTTGCCCGCGAGCACCCCCGCCGGGGCGCCGAGCGGCTGGAACGCTGTTCGATAGAGCGAGCGCCAGTCCTGCTGGATCTTCCCGAACTGGACCAGGTCGGCGAACTCCGCGTTGAGCGTTTCCGGCACGCCGATCGGCGCCGCGTTGGTGAGAGTCACGATGCCGACGTCGGCGGAGGGGATCAAGGTGAACGCGGTGCCCGCACCGAGACTGAACGCCCCCGAGTGGCCGAGGACGACCCGGCCGGACGCGGAATCGCTGACGTTGAAACCGAATCCGTAGAACCCGGCGCGCGCGTCGGGCATCTTCGGTGGCGCCGACACGGCCTGCGGAGAGATGGCGGGCAGGAGATCCTCCGGTGGCACCAGGACGGAGCCGCCCGCAGAGCCGTTCGCGAGCACCATCGTCATCCATTCGGCGAGGTCGGACACCGAGGAACTAACCCCTCCGGCGGGGGACTGCGCGTCCGGTTGACGCTGCGGGTTCGCCGGCTCGTACTTGGCGTCGACCAGTACGTGACCCTCGGCCCGGTTCGCGCGAGACGCGAAGTCGGCGTAGCGGGAGCTGGTCGATGTCATGCCGAGCGGGCGATAGATCGTCTGTTCGGACAACGTCTCCCAATCGGTTCCCGCGACCGTGGCCACCGCGACAGCGGCCGCGGTCAATCCGAAATTGGTGTATTCGTAGGAGTCACGGAAGGCGCCCAGCGGCAACAGCCGGAGCCGGTCGAGAATCTGCCCACGATCGTAGCCGAGGTCTTCCAGCAGGTCGCCCGCGTGATCGGGCAGTCCGGAGCGGTGCGCGTACAGGTCGCCTACCGTGACGTGCTCGGTGACGTAGGGATCGGCGAGCGCGAAGGACGGCAGCAGCCGGTGCACCGGGGTATCCCATTCGACGCCCCCCGCGGCGATCCGGCGAGCGACGACCGTCGCGCCGACCGGTTTGGACAGCGACGCGAGCTGGAAGACCGTATCCGGGTCGACCTTCTCCTCGGTGACGACGTCGCGGACGCCGAAGCCCTTGCTGTACAACACCTTTCCGCCGTGCACGACGGCGACCGCCATACCGGGTATGCCGGAGGAGGTGAGCAGGCCCTCGGCGAGGTCGTCCAGCTCGCCCACCGCGTCGTCCACCCGTCCATCCGGTATCGGCACACCGGCGAACCGGTCGGGCATCGCCACGGAACCGGATGGCGCTCCCGCCCCTGTGGAGTCCGCTCCGTCGCCGCCACATCCGGTCAGGGCGAGAACGACGGCCGTCGCCATCGCCGTGGGGCCGACCCATCCGCGGCGCAGTGTGCTCATCGGTCGCCTCCTGGCTGTCGTAGCGACAAAAGACCAGATAAAGGCTAGTTCAGTGGAGATTGCTGCGCGGCATGTTCAGGCATCGGCTGGCCGGGTTCTCGCTTCGGATCCGCCCGACCCCACGAATTTGGCCGAGCATGACCGGTCGCTGACCTACCCGGCGGCGGGTGTCTCCCGGATCTGCACGATCGGAAGCACCAGCGCCGCGGGCGAACTCGCCGGAACGACCGGGTTGGCTGGTGCGATGGGAGCGATGCGCTGGTATCCCGTGCCTACCGGAGGGCGAGTGTCCACTTCGCCTTTGTTCGGCCAGTACGCCGCCGCACGTTCGGCTTGCGCGGTGATCGTCAGCGACGGGTTGACGCCCAGGTTGGCCGAAACCGCCGCGCCGTCGACGACGCTGAGCGTGGGGTAGCCGTACACGCGGTGATAGGCGTCGATCACGCCGTGCTCGGCGTCGGCTCCGATCGCCGCGCCGCCCAGGAAATGGGCGGTCAGCGGGATGTTGAAGATCTCACCCCAGCTACCGCCGGCGATTCCGCCGATCTTCTCCGCGACCCGCCTGGTGACGTCGTTGCCCACCGGGATCCAGGTCGGATTCGGCTCGCCGTGGCCCTGTTTGCTGGTGAGCTTGCGACCGAACAAGCCACGTTTGGTGTAGGTGGTGATCGAATTGTCCAGGTGCTGCATGACCAGCGAAATGATGGTCCGTTCGCTCCAGTTCTTGGTACTGAGGAACCTGAGCAGGTCCATCGGATGCCGCAGCACCAAGGCGAGGAAGCGCAGCCACCGTGGGATGCGTCCGCCGCCGTCGACCATGAGCGTCTGGAGCAGGCCCATGGCGTTGGAGCCCTTGCCGTAGCGGACCGGCTCGATGTGTGTGTCCGGGGTGGGATGGATCGATGAGGTGATCGCGACGCCCTTGGTGAAGTCGACGCCGGGGCGCACCTTCTTGGTGGCCGCGCCGACGATCGATTCCGAGTTGGTGCGCGTCAGCATGCCGAGCCGATCGGACAGGTCGGGCAAGACGCCCTTGTCGCGCATGGCGAACAGCAGCTTCTGTGTGCCGCGCGTGCCGGCGGCGAGCACGACGTGCGTGGCGGTGAGCGTGCGGGGCTGCTTGCGCATCCAGGCGCCGGTGCGGGCGGTGGACACATCCCAGGTGCCGTCGGGATGCGGACGCAGCTCGGTGACCGTCGTCATCGGAATGATCTCGGCGCCGGCCTTTTCCGCCAGGTAGAGGTAGTTCTTCACCAAGGTGTTCTTGGCGCCGTACTTACAGCCCACCATGCAGTCGCCGCATTCGACGCACCCGGTGCGCTCGGGGCCGACGCCGCCGAAGTACGGATCCGGCACGGTCTTGCCCGGCTCGCCGAAGAACACGCCGACGGGGGTCTGCACGAACGTGTCGCCGACACCCATATCGTCGGCGACGGCTTTGAAGACCTCGTCGGCGGGCGTCATGTGCGGATTGCGTACCACGCCGAGCATCTGCTGCGCCCGCTCGTAGTAGGGGGCCAGCTCGTCGCGCCAGTCGGTGATGTCACGCCACTGCGCGTCGCGGAAGAACGGCTCCGGCGGCACGTACAGGGTGTTCGCGTAGTTCAACGAACCGCCCCCGACGCCCGCGCCGCCCAGGATGAGGACATTGCGCAGCGGATGGATGCGCTGGATTCCGTAGCAGCCGAGCGCGGGCGCCCACAGGAACTTCTTCAACTCCCAGCTGGTCTCGGGCAACTCGTCGTCGGCGAAGCGCCGGCCCGCCTCCAGCACGCCGACCTTGTAACCCTTCTCCACCAGCCGGAGGGCGGTGACGCTGCCGCCGAACCCCGAACCGACGATCAGCACGTCGAAATCCGTCGTCCGCTGGTCCATGTGGAACTCCTCGATCGTGTCGCCAGTGACTCGGCTAACACTACTCTCCGGTAAGTAACGGTTCGCAACTCGGCTGGAAGCAGCGGTTCGCTCGGGTAATGGGGTTTGCCAACTGTTGCCCGGACTGTTTTCAGAGCGATGCTCGCATTAGTTGACAACGCTCTCTGAAGCGCGCAATGTTTTGCTATGCCGACGACACCTCGGGCCCGTGCGAGGGCCCAGACCATGAACGACATCGTCCGGATCGGGCGGGAGCACCTGGCGACCGACGGCGCCGCCGCCCTGTCGCTGCGTGCGGTCGCGCGTGACCTCGGCGTGGTCTCCTCGGCCGTCTACCGATATGTCCGCAGTCGTGACGAACTGCTGACCCTGCTCGTCGTGGACGGCTACAACGCCCTCGGCGACGCGGTCGACGGCGCGCTGGACGAGGCCGATGCCGATGCGATCGACGGGTTGCGGCTGCTCGGGCGAACGGTCCGGCGCTGGGCGCTGGCCGAACCCGCCCGCTACGGGTTGCTGTTCGGCACGCCGGTCCCCGGCTACGACGCACCCGCTGCCGAGACCATCGCGCCGGGCACCCGCGTGATCGCCACGATGCTGGTCCTCTTCGCTCGGGCATACCGGGCAGGCGAACTGGTGGCGCCGGCCGGGGAGCCGCGGCTATCCGCCGCTCTCGCGGGCAGTTTCGCGCGGATCCGCGACCAGTTCGAGCTCGAGGTGCCCGATTGGCTGATCGTCCGCGGCGTGACATTCTGGGTGGGCCTGTTCGGGGCGGTGAGCGCGGACGTCTTCGACATGTACGGCGCCGACACCTTCGCCGACCGAAACGAATTGTTCGAACTCCAGCTCGACGGGCTGCTGGACATGCTCGGTCACCGCGCGTGATCCGCGCCCGCAACGGGGGAGCCCGCGCTCGGTCGTGGCCGCGTGTGTTGCGATGGGACGCGTGAGTTCCTCCGAACAGCCTCCCGAGGTAAGTGCGGCGACGGCATGGGCGCGCCGGATCGGTGTGCGGATGCCACTGGTCAACGCGCCGATGGGTGGCGTAGCGGGCGGCCGGCTCGCCGCGGCGGTGACCGCGGCGGGTGGACTGGGCATGATCGGGATGGGCAGCGCCGGATCGGTCGCGGCGCTGGAGCGGGAGCTGCCCCACATCCGCGGCCTGGACGGGCCCTTCGGCATCGGGCTCGTCGATTGGGTGGTCGCGCGGGAGCCGCGGTTACTGGAAGTCGCGATCGAGGCTCGTCCCGCACTGCTCTCGGTGAGCTTCGGCGAGGACCTGGACTGGGCGGCTCGCCTCGCGGACGCGGGAATCGTCCCCGCCACCCAGGTCTACAGCGGGCAGGAGGCACGGCGTGCGCAGGATGCGGGCATCGGCGTCCTCGTGGCCCGCGGCGTCGAGGGTGGCGGACACGGGGCCGAGAACGCGCCGCTGCTGCCGCTGCTGGACGAGGTGCTGGACGTGGCGACCGTCCCGGTGCTGGCGGCGGGCGGCATCGGCGCGCCGGCAGATCTCGCCGCCGCACTCCGGGCGGGGGCCAGTGGAGCATGGCTCGGCACGTGCCTGGCGGCGTGCTCGGAATCGCTGCTGCCGGATGCCGGCCGCCGGGCCCTGCTCGCCGCGCGCGGTGCGGACACCGTGCTGACCCGCGCCTACGACGTGGGGATGGGATTGCCTTGGCCGGCAAGGTTTCCGGCGCGGGTGCTGCGCACCGGATTCACCGACCGATGGATTGGACGGGAAGAGGAACTCGCCACGGACCGGGCGGCCAAGCACGCGCTGACCGCCGCGCTCGCCGCGAACGACCCGGCCGTCGCGCCGATCGACGCGGGCTCGAGCGTCGGTCTGGTCACCTCCGTGGAACCGGCCGCGCAGGTGCTGGAGCGGCTGTGGTCAGGGGCGACGAGATCGGTCGCGGGCTGAGCGATTCAGTCCTCGCTGCTGGTTCGCTCGCCGAGATAGCGGATCAGAGCGGGATCGGAGGAGGTCAGGCGATCGACTTCCTCACCGCCGGTGCACTGGTAGAGCGCGACGGTGACCGAACCGGATCGACGCCCGGCGACCCGCCAGATACCGCCCGCATGAGTCCAGCGCCGTAGCACCGAGACGGGATCGTCGGTCATCGCCTACCTCCGCTCGCGCTCATGCGGCTCGATATCACCGCGGCACGGTGACCGGGTCGGAACAACTGGCCGCTCCGTCGACGAAGGAGCAGTCCTTCGGCGCGCGAGTCGGCCGATACTCGGGTGCGACACCGCCGGCTCGGGTGATGTCCGTGTAGGCGGCCACCGCGTCCGTGGGCTTGCGCGTCAGTGCCGGATCGGTGAGGACGTCGACTGTGTACAGGCCGAAACGTGGTGTGTAGGAACCCCACTCGTAGTTGTCGGTGAGGCTCCAATAGTTGTAACCGATCAAGTTGATGCCGTCGGCCTTGGCGCGCTGGAGCCAGTAGACGGTGTCGCGCAGGGAGTCGGCGCGGCCGTATCCGTCCGCCCGTGGCATGCCGTTCTCAGTGGGGATTCCGTTCTCCACGATGTAGAGCGGCTTACCGGGGAACTGGCGCGCATAGTGCTGCAGCGCGTAATAGATGCCTTCCGGCTGCAGTGGATTCTTCCACAATTCGGTGAGATTCCCCGTGGTAGCGAGGCTGTCAGGGGAGAGGCCGTAGTAGTAGTCGATGCCGATGTAGTCCAGCGCGATGTCGATTTTGTCCACCAGTGGCTTGTTCACCAAGTCCTCGGCGGCCGGGATGTAGGCGACATTGCTGGTCACCATGGCGTCCGGCTGGATCCGGTGAATGTAGTCGTAGATGCTGTTGTGCGCTCGAGCGATCCGGTCCTGCATGGCAGGCGCCGCGGTAAGCGGCAGTCCGCCGTTGCGCAGTTCGTTCACCAAGTAGAAGGTCGGCTCGTTGAATGTGACCCACAACGGCTTGTGCGGGGCGTAGCGATCGACGACCGTGCGTGCGTTGGCCAGCCAATCCTCGACCATGTCCGCGTTGTTCCAGCCTCCGTGGTCGACCGCCCAGCCCGGATAGACCCAGTGGTCGATGGTGATCATGGGGCGCATGCCCGCGGCCGTGATCGCGGCGATGACGTTGTCGTAGAACCGCAACCCCTCGGGGTCCCACTTGCCCGGCTCGGGCTGGAGCCGAGCCCACTCGACGCCGATGCGATATACCCGCACACCCAGGCCGGCCGCGAGGGCGATGTCGGAGCGGTAGCGCGTGTAGAAGTCGATCGAATCCCGGTAGGGGTCCGACGTTTTCCCGGCCGCGACGTAGCGGGACCAGTTGCTGTCCGGGGCGTGGCCTTCCGATTGGTATCCCGAGGCGGCGACGCCCCAGAGGAAGTCCGGGCCCATCGGTGCCACCACGGCGGGTGGCGCGGGCCTGGCCTCGGCCGGAGCGGCGACTCCGAGCAAGACCGCGGCAACGGCCGCGAGGGCAGCCGAGACCTGGCGGGGGTGTGATCGCATCGAACTCCTGTTCCGAGAGTGGTGACGGGCGCTCGCGGACCTCCGGCGCACGGACCGAGTCGGGATGGATACCACGGGGGACAGGGTAACTGGTCGCTTGTCCGTTTTCTTGAAGACGGGGAAGGGGTTGGGGGCAGCGGAATTCTCGGGGGACTTGGGCTCGCTGGAAGAGCTACGCAAGGGGAAGGAATGGAGCGGCGCACTCATAATCAAAACATTTGGATACGTAGATATGCGTATCTCACTATGTGGTTACCCATAACCATCCCGAGTCCCGCTCGCACAAAAACAAAAGCCAAAGAAGGGGGAGGTGGTCTGGTGTGAGATGTCCCTCGGTACCGGCCTGCCGATCCAGCGGGGGACCGAAGGCGTGTCAGTATTCGTCTATGGCTTCGAATCCGGTGCCGCTACTGGCCCGACGGCTCGCCCAGCAGCGCTGGGTGATGCGGTCGGCGCCGGCGGTGCTGCGGGTCGAACGCCTGATCCGGCGTGCGAGCGGCGGACGAAAGGGCGTGCTGGATCTGGCAGGGCTGCCGTCCGTCGAGGTCACCGTGCCGGGGCGGAAGACGGGGATCCCGCGCACCACGTCGTTGCTATATGTCCCGCACGGTGCGGACTTCATCGTCCTCGGTTCGAATTGGGGCGGTCCCAAACATCCCGCCTGGTCGGCGAACCTGCGTGCCGCGCAAACGGCCTCGGTCCGGCACAAGGGTGAGCGGTTCCTGGCCGCGGTACGCGAGATCACCGGCGTTGAGCGCAAGCGCGTCTGGGACCTGGCGGTCGAGTTCTGGCCCGGATACGCCATGGAGTACGAACTCTCCGGTGGCCGGGTGTTCCGAATCTTCGAGTTGCGCCGCATATCCGACTGAGAGTGGCATCGAGAACGAGTGGCGGCCGGTGGCGGTGTGTCCGGTTACGGTGGGACAGTGGCCACGCATCTGACTCACTGGGGCGCGTTCGAGGCGGACAGCGACGGTGAACGGCTCACAGCGGTCCGGCCGTGGCATGGTGACCCGGAGCCGGTGCCGCTGATCGACAACATCGCTTCCGCGCAGCACCATCCGACGCGTATCGATCGGCCCTATGTCCGCCGCGGTTGGCTGGAGAACGGGCCGGGCCCAGGGCCGCGCGGCTCGGAGTCTTTCGTCCCGGTGTCGTGGGAGCGGGCATTGGACCTGCTGGCGGGCGAAATCGGCCGGGTGTACCGGCAGTACGGAGCGGAGGCGGTGTACGGCGGTTCGTACGGCTGGGCCAGCGCCGGGCGCTTCCATCACGCGCAGAGCCAACTACACCGCTTCCTGAACTGTCTCGGCGGCTACGTGCGGCACGTGAACAGTTACAGCCTGGGTACCTCGACGGTGTTCCTGCCGTACGTCATCGGTGATATCGGCTGGGTGACCCAACAGGCGACGGCGAAGGCGGTCTTGGCCGAACATGCCGAGCTGGTGGTGGCTTTCGGTGGATTGTCGCCGAAGAACGCGGCTGTGTCGCCGGGCGGGGTCTCGCGGCACAACACACGCGGCTGGATCAAGGCCGCGCGGGCGCGGGGCTGCCGATTCGTGTCGATCAGTCCGCTGCGCGACGACACCCCGCAGGAGAGCGAAGCCGAGTGGATCGCGCCACGACCGGGTACCGATGTGGCGATGATGCTGGCGCTCGCTCAGGTGCTGGACGCGGAGGGGGCGGCGGACGAGGACTTCCTGCGTGAGTACACGGTGGGTTATGAACGCTTCGCGGAGTACCTGCGCGGCGCGGTGGATGGAGTTGTGAAGGATCCGGAGTGGGCCGCCGCGATCACCGGTGTTCCTGCCGACCGGATCCGGACGCTGGCGCGTGAGATGGCTGCCGCGCGAACTCTGTTGACGGTGAGTTGGTCGCTACAGCGGGCAGAGCATGGGGAGCAGCCGCTGTGGGCGGGTGTCGCGGTGGCGGCGATGCTAGGGCAGATCGGGCTTCCTGGAGGGGGATTCGGGCATGGATACGGGTCGGCTGCCGGTGTCGGGGAGCCGGCGCGCGGACCGGTGCCGCGACTTCCGCAGGGGCGCAATGGCGTGGATGTCTTCATTCCGGTCGCGCGTATCGCGGACATGCTGCTCGAGCCGGGCCGGTCCTACCGCTACAACGGTCGGGAGCTGGTGTATCCGGAGGTGCGGTTGGTGTACTGGTGTGGCGGCAATCCGTTCCATCATCACCAGGACCTGGCGCGGTTGCGTAAGGCGTTCGGACGCCCGGACACGGTCGTGGTGCACGACGCGTTCTGGACGGCTACCGCACGGCACGCGGATATCGTGCTGCCGTCGACGATGTCGATCGAGCGTGACGACTACGGCGTGGGGGAAGGTGACTGTTCGTTCTTCCCGATGAAGGCGCTGACTCGCCCGCGTGCGGAGGCGCGCGACGATTATTCGATCTTCGCCGAGACGGCCGACCGGCTCGGTGTCGGCGAGGAATTCACCGAGGGGCGGTCGGCCGTCGAATGGCTGAGGTATCTGTATGAGCAATGGCGCGTCGAACAGTCGGATGTGGGGCACGAGCTGCCGGACTTCGACGCGTTCTGGGCCGGTGAGGTCCTCGAGCTTCCGGTCCCGGACCCGAAGCAGGTGCTGGCCGCGGACTTTCGCGCCGATCCGGATCGGTATCCGCTGATCACACCCAGCGGGAAGATCGAGATTTTCTCAGCGACCCTCGATCGCTTCGGGTACGCCGATTGCCCGGGGCATCCGGTGTGGTTGGAGCCGGAGGAGTGGCTCGGTGGTGCGGCGGCGGCGCGGTTCCCCCTGCAGCTGGTGGCCAATCAACCGCGGACCAAGCTGCACAGTCAGCTCGACATGGGCGCCTACAGCCGGTCGGTCAAGGTGTATGGGCGAGAACCGATCCGGATGCATCCCTCGGACATAGACGCCCGTGGCCTGCGTGCCGGTGAGATCGTGCGGGTGTTCAACGAGCGGGGCAGTTGCCTGGCGGGTCTGGTGGTCGACGATGGGGTGCGGGCCGGTGTCGCGCAGCTGTCCACCGGAGCGTGGTATGACCCCGACCCGGCGGACCCGACGTTCTGCCGCCACGGTAATCCGAACGTGCTCATCGCCGATCGTCCTTCCTCCACGCTCAGCCAGGGGTGTGCGGGACAGCTCACGCTGGTGGAGGTCGAGCGCTATGCGGGCCCGATCACTGATGTGGAGGCGTTGCGCCCGCCACACAGGATGGTCCCAGGAGCGCTTTGAGGTCGCCGAGCAGGGCGGAGGACAGGTGGGACGCGCAGCGCGGGAACGATGCCGTAGCGCGCCGGGCCGGTGCGGGCGTGGTAGATGATTTCGCGCGCGGATGGTTTGAAGACGTTGTCGGGCCGAAGATTTCCCGCCACCGGACCGCGGCTTCGTAGGCGTCGTCGAATTCTCCGAGTCGCAGTCGCGTCTGTACCTCGCCGGATAGGCAGCCGATGGTGGCGATGATGCCTTCGGCGTGTGCGGCGTAACATCGATTGGTTGTAAATTGCGTCTGCCGATCGTGATTGTTGATTCCATATGAGCAGGAAAGATGGTCCAGGTCGAACAAGGACACGGCAAACGAGACAACGTATGGTTGTCGCTGGAGGTGGCGGGTGGATCTGGATCTCGCGGCGGTGCGCGCGTTCGTCGCGGTAGTGGAGGAGGAGCAGTTCGGTCACGCGGCCGCCGTGCTGGGTATCAGCCAGCAGGCGGTGTCCAAGCGGATCGCGAAGCTCGAGTCGCAGCTGGGAACGGAGCTGTTCGACCGCGGGCACGGTGGCAGCGTGCCGACCGCCGCCGGTACCCGGTTGCTGCCGCACGCGCGGTCGCTGCTCGCAGGCGCCGAGGCCGCGGTGCGGGCGGTGCGCGAAGTAGTACGGCCGTTGCGGGTCGCGGTGCTGGGAAAACGGATGGCCGCGACCGATTTGATGGAGTTCTATCTCGCGCGGCATCCGCACTGCGATACCGAGATCGTCATCTCGAACATGATCACGACCTCGCGGGAAGCGTTGCGCAGCGGCATCGTCGACGCGGCGCTGGCCCGCGCCTACGGCGGCCCGGTGGCTTTGCCCGACGGGATCGTCGCCGCTGCCGCCTATTTGGAGCCGTTGTATCTGCTGGTGGGTAAGGACCATCCGTTCGCAGGCCGGTCGACGATCGGGTTGCGGGAGATCGCCGGGCGGCCGGTGTGGGTGCCCGGTGCGGGCGTGCCATCGGAGTGGGCCGACTTCTACCGAGATCTCAGCGCGTTCAGCGGGATTCCGGTCGACACCAGGGGGCCGCTGGCGGGTATGGCGGAGATCGTCGAACGTATCGCGGACTCGTCGTCGTTGACGACCTTCAGCGGAGACGGGGGCCAGACGCCGTGGCATCCGAACGTGCGGCGCCTGATGATCGTCGATCCCACCCCGGCCTATCCGCTGGCGTTGCTGTGGTCGGCGGGCAACCGGCATCCGGGACTGCGGCATTTGATCGAGCACGTCGCGGACAATTACAACCGGGATACCGCCGCCACCTGCTGGGTTCCCGAGTCCGATCAGGCGCTGTTCGGCGTGCCCGGCGCGGTGGCAGGGCGGTAGTGTCCGCCCGTGCCTCTACCATTCCCCGAGTGACCGGATACGACCCGCTCGATGCGTTCGAGCATCTCGACACCTCGACGTTACCGCCGCGGCAGCAGCGGATTCTCGCCACGATTCGGGACTGGGTGGTCCGGCACGGGTATCCGCCGAACACGCGCGAGATCGGTGACGCGGTGGGTCTGCGGTCGGCGTCGTCGGTGTCGAAGCATCTGAAGAGCCTCGAGGAGCGCGGTTTCCTGCGCCGCAGCCGGACGGTGTCGCGGCCGATCGACGTGCGGATGTTCCTGCACCCGCCCGCGCGGCGGGAGACCGTGGAGGATTCGGTGGCGGTGCCGGTGGTCGGCGATATCGCGGCGGGCGCTCCGATCCTGGCCGAGGAACACGCCGAGGACACGATGATGTTGCCGCGCGAGCTCGTCGGGCGCGGCACGGTGTTCGGGCTGCGGGTGCGCGGCGACTCGATGATCGACGCGGCCATCTGCGACGGCGACATCGTGGTGGTGCGCAAGCAGCACGAGGCGCATTCCGGTGAGATCGTGGCGGCGATGATCGACGGAGAGGCGACGGTGAAGGTGTACCGGCGGCGCAACGGTCATGTGTACCTGGAGCCGCGCAATTCGGTCTACGAAGTGATCGACGGCGACGAAGCGGTCGTGCTCGGTAAGGTCGTGTCGGTGATGCGGCGGGTCTGACCTCGGCGAACACCTGATGGGTGGCGTGCCTTTCCCCAGTGGCCGCCGTACCCTGAACGGCATGCCGGAATTTCCGAGGACGTCTCCGGGCGCCGAGTTCGAGCAGCTGGTGCGGTTGCTCGACGGGCGCCGGGTGGTCGCGTTGACCGGCGCCGGGATCTCGACCGACAGCGGCATCCCGGACTATCGCGGTCCGTCCTCACCGCCGCGCAATCCGATGACCTACCAGCAGTTCGTCGGCGATTCGATATTCCGGCAGCGGTACTGGGCGCGCAATCACGTCGGCTGGCGGCGCATGGACGGGTCACGCCCCAATCCTGGGCATCGCGCGCTGGCACGGCTGGAGCGCATGGGCGTGGTCACCGGGCTGATCACCCAGAACGTGGACTTGCTGCACACCAAGGCGGGGCATCGGCGGGTGATCGACCTGCACGGCACCTATGCGCGGGTGTGCTGCCTGGGCTGCGCCTGCCTGGTTTCGCGGATGTCGCTGGCCGACCGGCTGGAGGCGGCGAATCCGGGTTTCGCGGAGGCTGTGACGATCGATGGGCTCGAGGTCGCGCCCGATGCGGACGCGGTGGTCGGTGACACCGGTGGCTTCCGGATGGTCGACTGCGTGCGCTGTGGCGGCATGCTGAAACCGGACATCGTGTATTTCGGGGAGAACGTGCCCAAAGAGCGGGTCGCCGCGGCGTACGAGCTGGTCGACGCCGCGGACGCGCTGCTGGTCGCCGGGTCGTCGTTGACGGTGATGTCCGGATTGCGGTTCGTACGCCATGCCGCGAGGCGGGGCCGTCCTGTCGTCATCGTCAATCGCGGCCGCACGCGCGGTGACGAGCTGGCCGCGCTCACCGTGGATGCGGGGTGCTCGACCGTTCTGCCCGCCCTTGCCGAGCGGCTGAGCGAATTGGGTTCTCGGACGGCGGCGGCGCACCCCTCGTCCGTGACGGCCGGATTCGTCGAGCGCGGATGATTCGACAGGGGAGACCGTCCGGGCAAAGTCCTGGCCGGGGTACCGGGCCGGCCCGGAGAGGCCCGCGTCTTTCCTGCTGAGCGCGGTGACGAGCACAGTGGCGGTACCACGCGCGGGTTCAGGATCGCGTTGATCGCAACCATTCTGTGAACCGCCGGCGCGCCTTACTGTTCCGGACAGTACTTCTCGTGTGAGGACCGTGTCCGATGACATTGCAGTTGGATCCGACCGCATCGGCGCCACCTTCCGCCGCGGCCGAGGCGACCACCGAAAGCCCGGCCCCGTTCGCCCGCGGGCTGCTCGGCCTGGCCCGGGCATCCTCCGGATTGATTCTGGCGGTGATCATCTGGCAGCTCGGTGCACGGTCCTGGCTCGGCACGACCACGCCGGCGCCGACCGAGGTGCTCGAGGCTGGGTGGGAGCTGATCCGGTCGGGCGAGTTGTGGCAGCATCTGGCCGCGTCCGGACGTCGGGTGGCGGTGGGGCTGGCGATCGGCATCGGCATCGGCCTGGTGTGCGGCGTGGCGGCCGGACTGTTCCGGATCGCCGAGGACCTGGTCAACGGCCCGTTGCAGGCGTTGCGGATGTTGCCGACGCTGGCGCTGGTGCCGGTGTTCATCATCTGGTTCGGCATCGGTGATTCGTTCAAGATCGCGTTGATCATCGTCGCGCCGATCTTCCCGATCTATCTGAACGTGCTGGCCGGGATTCGTGGCGTGGACCGGCGGCTGGTGGAGGCGGCGGAATCGCTCGGCCTCAACCGGTTCGAGCTGACCACGAAGATCATCCTGCCCGGCGCGTTGCCGCAGATCTTCGTCGGGCTGCGGCAGGCGCTGGGCATCGGCTGGCTCACGCTGGTGGTCGCGGAGATGCAGACCACGCCGGTGGGGCTCGGCTTCCTGATGAACGACGCCAAGGAGTTTTTGCGTACCGACCAGATCTTCCTGGTCCTGGTGATCTACGCGGTCCTCGGGTTGCTCACCGATCTGTTCGTGCGCGTGCTGGAACACCGGTTCCTGTCCTGGCGCACCGGCTATGAGGGGAAGTAGATGACCGCCACCATCGGGACCGGTGTGCGCATCCGTTCCGCGGCGCGCGCTTTCGGCGGCCGCACGGTGCTGCGCGAGGTCGACTTGGATATCGCGCCCGGCGAATTCGTCGCCCTGCTCGGCGCCAGCGGCTCCGGCAAGAGCACGCTGTTGCGTGGGATCGGCGGGCTGGACCGCGGGTTCAGCGGATCGTTCGAGGTGCCCGGATCGAAGGCGATCGTGTTCCAGGAGCACCGGCTGATTCCCTGGATGACGGTGTGGCGCAATGTCGTTCTCGGCGTCGATGGAGCCTCCAGGGCGCGGGCGTTGACGGCGCTGGAGGAAGTGGGGCTCACCGCGAAGGCGGATGTGTGGCCCGCGACGCTGTCCGGCGGTGAAGCCCAGCGCGTGGCGCTGGCCAGGGCGCTGGTGCGCAACCCGGAGCTGCTGCTGCTCGACGAGCCGTTCGGCGCCCTCGACGCGCTGACCCGGTTGAAGGTGCAGGCTCTGGTGGCTCGCCTGTGGACGCTGCACCGCCAGTCGGTGCTGCTGGTGACCCACGACGTGGAAGAGGCGCTGCTGCTGGCCGACCGCGCGCTCGTGCTGCGCGACGGCCGCATCGCCGAATCCTTCGACATCACCGTCGCCCGCCCGCGATCGGTGGTCGACCCCGAATTCTCCGCACTCCGCCGCCGGTTGCTGCTCGCACTCGGCGTGGATCCCGAGGCACCGACAGGAGCAGACGCATGAGTGCACCGTTGCAGATCAGTACGGACGTCTTGGTGATCGGCGGCGGACCTGCCGCCTGCTGGGCCGCGATCCATGCCCGCGAAGCCGGCGCCGAGGTGACGTTGGTGGACAAGGGCTACTGCGGGACCAGCGGCGCCACCGCCCCGTCGGGTACCGGCGTGTGGTACGTGGCGCCGGAGGCGACCGCGCGGGCGAACGCGAAAGCCAGCCGGGAAGCGTTGGGCGGGCATCTGGCCGATCACTACTGGATGGATCGGGTGCTCGATCAGACCTACCTGAATATGGATCGGCTCGCGGTGGAGGGTAGGTACCCGTTCCCCGTGGATCCCGGCACCGGTGCGCAGATTCGTACCGGCGTGCAAGGCCCGGAGTACATGCGCCGGATGCGGGCGTGGGTGAAACGGGTCGGGGTGCGCGTCCTGGATCACTCGCCCGCGCTGGAATTGCTGGTCGACGCCGACGGTGTGGTGCGCGGCGCGGCGGGCTTTCAGCGTCAGGCCGACCGGGACTATCGGGTGGTCGCCGGTGCGGTGGTGCTGGCGAGCGGCGGCTGCGCGTTCCTGTCCCGGGCGCTGGGCACCAATGTCGACACCGGTGACGGCGCGCTGATGGCGGCCGAGGTGGGCGCTCGCTTCTCGGGCATGGAATTCTCCAACGCGTACGCGATCGTGCCGAAGGGTTCGACGATCACCAAGACCGCCTACTACGGCTACGCGACCTTCTTCCAGGAGGACGGGCGGGTGCTCGAGGGCGCCGGCTCGACCAAGGGCCGTTCGGTGATCGCGCGGACGCTGCTGCGGGAGAAGGTGTTCGCGCAGCTCGATCGTGCCGATGCGACGGTGCAGGCGCAGATGCGGCTGGGGCAGCCCAACTTCTTCTTGCAGTTCGACCGGCGCGGCATCGACCCGTTCACCGACCGGTTCGAAGTGGATCTGCTCGCCGAGGGCACCGTGCGCGGCACCGGCGGCATCGATGTCGTCGACGACGACTGCGCCACCACTGTCCCGGGCCTGTACGTCGCGGGTGACGCGGCGACCAGGGAACGGATCTGCGGCGGCTTCACCGGTGGCGGCAGCCACAATTCGGCGTGGGCGATGTCGTCGGGCAGCTGGGCCGGACGCGGCGCGGCGGGGTTCGCGTTGGGATCGGCCGGCCCACGCAGTGCCGATCTGCGCGGAGCCGGGCGCACCGGGTTGCGGCCGGAACACGGCGAGTCGGTCCGGGCCGAGGACGTGGTCGAGGCCGCGCAGCAGGAGCTGATCCCGTTCGAGAAGAATTATCTGCGCCACGGCGACCGGATCCGGCCCGCGCTCGCCGTGCTGGACAGTGTGTGGGAGCAGGCCGCTGACGGTTTGGGCGGCGGCACCGGAGACGAACGGGTGCGGGCGCGGCAGGCCGCCGCGATCACCGCCGTGGGACGGTTGATGTACCGGTCGACGCTGGCGCGCACGGAGACTCGGGGGATGAGCAAACGCGCCGACCATCCGGATTTGGACCCGAAGCAGCACCACCACGTCCTGTCCGGTGGGCTCGACGAGGTGTGGACCGCGACGTCCGCGGCGACCGGCGCCTTGGCGGTGGCGTGATGATCGAGATCGTGCGCGCGGGTGACTGCATCGCCTGCGACAAATGCGTGGACGTGTGCCCCACGAATGTCTTCGACCGCACCGACAGCGGAATCCCGGTCATCGCACGGCAATCCGATTGCCAAACCTGTTTCATGTGCGAGGCGTACTGCCCGACGGACGCGCTGTACGTGGACCCGGAATCGACTCCGCTGGCCGACCACGAGGCGGTCCGCGACGAGTACATCGGCCGCTACCGCAAGGAGCTCGGCTGGGGCCGCGGCCGCAAACCCGGCAGTCTCCTCGCGGTAGGGCCGCGTCTGCCGCACGGTGCTCCGCCGCCGCGGCTGTCCGAACTGGTGAACGACGAAAGCGAATCATGCGCAATCTCAGGCTGATCGTGCCTGCTGTCGTGTCCGCCCTGCTGCTGGCCGTGTCCGGCTGCGGGGCGGACGACGCGGGTTCGGCGACCCGCGCCGAGATCAAGACTCTTCGTATCGGCACGATCGGCACCGGTAACGTGCTCACCGGACCGGTCGGCTTCGCCCATCAGCGCGGTGCTCTGCTGCCTGCGCTGAAGCCGCTGGGTGTGGACAATATCGAGGTCTACAGCTTCCCCAACGGTCCCGACCTGAACCAGGCACTGGTCGGGGGCCGCCTCGACGTCGCCACCTACGGTGACACCCCCGCCCTGGTCGCGCGCGGTAGCGGGTTGAAGACGCGGTTGCTGGCCATCGCGGCGGTGAACTACAACGCCGGTGTGGTGGCCAAGGATCCGGCGATCCGGACGCTGAAGGATCTGGCGGGCAGGAAGGTCGGCGTGCAGTCGGGTTCCTACATCGATCGCTACCTGCAGGGTGCGCTGAAGGCCGAGGGTATTCAGGCACAGCTGGTGCATCTGCTGGCCACCGACGCGGAGGCTCCGCTCAACGGCGGTGATATCGCGGCGGTCGCGTTGCCGGATGTGAACCCGTCGTCGTTCTTCCACGCGTTCCTGGCCAAAGGTTTCCACCAAGTCGACTCGATCCACGACAACCATCCCGATCTCGCCGGTACCAGCTCCTCGGTCAGCAGCCAGGACTTCCTCGACAGCCATCCCGAGTTCGGCGGCGCGTGGCAGTCGGTGATCGTCGAGGCCAACCGGTATGCGAAGGAGCATTGGGAGGACTACGTGAGTTACGAAGTCACTCAATCGAAGGCGCCGGAGGCGGTGGTGCGGGCAACCGCGCGCCCCGACTACATTCCCGACGAGATCTTCGCGCCCCTCGGTATCCAGCTGCTGACGGGAACCAAGCAGTTCCTCGTTGATCAGAAGAAGATCCGGGACGATTTCGGTCTGGAAGAGTGGTTCTATCGGCCCGGCCGCCCCGGGCAGGGCTGAGCCGGGTCGGGCGGTGGCCGCGGACGGGTCCGTCGAGGATGACGCGGTGGCCACCGAACTCGACGCAGGCGGGGCGGTGCCGGTGCTGACCGACGCAGCGTTCACCGACGCTGCCCGGTAACCGCGGGCGCTCAGCGTAGCCCGGGGGTCAGACGTGCGGCCCGACCAGCGCGATCGCGGATTCGACCGCCACGTCGACGATGCCTGCGATGTCGTCGCCGTCTTCCACGGTGATGGCGATGAGTTCTCGGAAGCCGCCGAAGAGGATGGTCGCCACCTGGCGGGACGGCGGCCGCAGTCCGGCCGCCGCGAATTCCGGTGTGTCGGCGAGTTTCTGGATCAGTGCGACGAACGCGTCGCCGACCTCGCGCTGCAACTGCCTGGTGTCCTCACCGAGAGCGGGGACGACACGGATCCAGCTGAGGGTGAGAAAGGGTTCTTCTTGCGCGGAGCGGATCCACGCCTGGATGGCTTGGCGCACCTGGGCGCGCCAGGGCAGATGCGGGTCGACCGCGGCATCGATCCGCTGGATCATCTGCTTGTGATGCTCGGTCAGCAGGGCGATGAAGCAGTCCTGTTTGCTGGTGAAGTGCTCGTAGAAGGTGCGGCGTGAGGTGCGGGCGTGGCGGACCACGTCGGCGACGGTCGAGTCCTGGTAACCGCGTTCGCGCAGCGCCACGGCCATGCCGTCGAGCAGGCGGCGGCGAAACCCCGAGTCCGCGTCGTTGTCGGCGGAGGTGCGGGGTACCGGCTCGGCGCGTGTCACGAGAATCAGGTTAGTTACTCCGTTCGGTTCGTCGTGTCCGGCCCGTGCCACGCGGCCGGGTGGTTGCCCGCACCGTCGCGCTGTCGGACCGTCGGCCGTCCGGAATCGTGCCCCGCTACCACGACGTGGCGTCGCCGGACGGCGCGCCGCGACGGGTGAATCGGATGGTGCCGTCATCGATGCGGCCATAGCGCAAGGTGAGCACGTCGTGGCCGTAGCTCATGCCGAGCCGCCACGGAGCCCGGGATCCGGCCGTGGGGAATCGGTCGATGTCGCGCAGCACGTAGCCGGCCTGGAAGTCCAGCAGCGGCGCCGGCGCCACGGCGGGGTCCGGCCACGGGGTGGTCTGCCGGTAGCCGCCCGCGTCCATGTGACGGAGCAGTCGGCAGACGAATTCGCTGACCAGGTCGGCTTTCAGTGTCCAGGACGCGTTGGTGTAGCCGATGGTGAAGGCGAAGTTCGGGACTCCGCTCAGCATCATTCCCTTGTAGGCCATGGTTTGAGGCAGCTCGACCTCGTGTCCGTCCACCGTGAGCCGGATGCCGCCGAGGGCGAGCAGTCGCAGGCCGGTCGCGGTCACCACCACGTCGGCGTCGAGTTCGCGCCCGGATGCCAAGCGCAGCCCGGTGGCGGTGAACCTGTCGATGCGATCGGTGACCACCGTGGCGCGGTCGGCGCGGATCGCGCGGAACAGGTCTCCGTCGGGCACCAGGCACAGCCGCTGATCCCACGGCTGGTAGGACGGCTTGAAGTGGGTGTCGACGTCATAGCCCTCGGGCAGTCGCTTGACGGTCAGATCGCGGATGAACTTGCGCATCTGCCGGGGCCTGCGCCTGCTGAACTGGTAGATCAGCGTGCTGATCAGCACGTTCTTCCAGCGGACGACGGCGTACGCCCGCCGCGGGCCCAGCAGTCGCCGCAGCCGGTCGGCCACCGTGTCCCGGGCGGGGACGGGCAGAATGTAGGTCGGCGACCGCTGCAACATCGTCACCTGTGCGGCGGTCTCGGCCAAGGCCGGTACCAGGGTCACGGCGGTGGCGCCGCTGCCGATGACGACCACCCGCTTGCCCGCGTGGTCCAGGTCCTCGGGCCAGTGCTGCGGATGCACCAGCCGGCCGCGGAAATCTTCGATGCCGGGAAACTGTGGTGTGTAGCCCTCGTCGTAGCGGTAGTAGCCGCTGCACACGAGCAGGAAGTCGCAGGTGATCGTGCGCGTGGCGCCGTCGTGTTCGGCCAGCACGCTCCAGCGGGACTCGGCGCTTGACCAGGACGCGTCGGTCACCCGATGCCCGTATCGGATGAACCGGTCGATGCCGGCGTCGGCGGCGGTGTCGCGGATGTAGCGCAGGATGGCGGGACCGTCGGCGATGGCCTCGGCCTGTGTCCACGGGCGGAATCGGTATCCGAGGGTGTGCATATCGGAGTCCGAGCGCACGCCGGGGTAGCGGAACAGATCCCAGGTGCCGCCGAGGCTGTCGCGTGCCTCGAGGATCGCGTAGGTACGGGCGGGGAATGCCGCCTGCAGGTGGTGGGCCGCACCGATGCCGGACAGGCCGGCGCCGACGATCAGGACGTCGAGGTGTTCGCTCATGCCGGTGCTCCCGTGGTGTCGCGGGTGCGCAGGCGGCGCTCGAGTAGCGCGACCACACCGTAGTAGTGGGTGGGCGTCACCCGCGCCAAGATGTCGAACAGATAGGCGTCGGGTCCCACGAGGATGCGGGACTTGCCGTGTTCGACGCCGCGGCGGATGATGTCGGCCGCCTTCTCCGGTGTGGTGAGTGTCAGCGCCTCGAATTCCGCCGCCATCTGCTCGTGCGTACGGCCACGGCCTTCCGGGTCCTTGCGGACCCGGGCATTGCGCGCGATGTTGGTGCTGATGCCGCCCGGGTGGACGTTCACCGCGGACACGCCGGTGTCGCGCAGTTCCTGGCGCAGGGCGTCGGTGAACCCGCGCACCGCGAATTTCGCCGCGCAGTACGCGCTTTGGTTGGGCATGCCGAGCAGCCCGAACACACTCGAAGTGTTGACGATGACGCCGTGATCCTGCTCGACGAGGATGGGTAGGAAGGCACGCGTGCCGTTGACGACTCCGTCGAAGTTGATGCGCCGCAGCCATTCGTCGTCCTCGGGCACCGCGTCGAGCACCGAGGAGGAGACCGCGACACCGGCGTTGTTGAACACCGCCGCCAGCGGCGCGGTCAGCCAGTCGCGCACCTCCTCGGCGAACGCGAGTTGGTCGGCGGCGTCGCGCACGTCGAGGACGCGGGTCAGTACCGGGCCGGTCAGCGTGGCGGCGGTCTCTTTCAGCCCGACCTGGTCGATGTCGGCTATCGCGACGGGAGAGCCTGTGCCGGAGAGTAATCGGGCGAGACTGCGGCCGATCCCGGAGGCCGCGCCGGTGATCATCACCGGGCGGCCCGACAGTGGCCTACGGGTGCGGGACATCGATACTCCTGGTTTCGGAGGTGATGGCGTGGTAATCGCGCGTCCGGGCGGCGCGGTCGAGTGCGGGGACACTGTGTCGCGGCGTGCGGCGGTGCACCACGGCGCGACCCTTCTCGGCCGGGGCGAGAGCGACGCCGCGGAAGTGCGCGCGCTCGCCGCGGGCGTCGGTCGGCTCCAGCGTGAAATCGCGCAGCAGGGTGCGCAGCACGACGTTCATCTCCATCGTGGCGAACGCGGCGCCGATGCACCGGCGGCTGCCGCCGCCGAACGGGATCCAGCTGAACGTGCCCGGCCGCACGCCGAGGAAACGATCGGGGTCGAAGGTGCGGGCATTCGGGAACAGATCCTCGTTGTCGTGCATCAGCCGGATGCTGACCAGCACCTTCTGTCCTTTCGGCAACGTCCACCGGCCCAGTCGCAGTGAATCGGCCCGGACCTGGCGAATGGTCGCGTCGATCACGGGGCGTACGCGCTGCACCTCCAGCAGCGTCGCCTCGCGCAGTTGCGAGCCCCCGGCATCGGCTTCGTCGACCAAACGGCGCACAACCTCCGGGTTCCTGCGTAGCCGCTCGATCGTCCACGACAATGTCGTCGCCGTCGTCTCGTGCCCGGCGGTGAGCAGGGTCAGCAATTCGTCGGCGATCTCACCGCGCGACATGGCCGAGCCGTCGTCGTAGCGCGCTTGCAGCATCATCGCCAGCACATCGTCGCGCTGGTCGATCCCGTCGTGGATCGCGCGCTCGATGAGCCGTTCGACGATCTCGTCGTAGCGGCGGCGGTAGGCCGCGAACCGGGACCAGGGCCCGTATCTGCCCAGCGCACGCTTGGGCACCGGGAACGCGGCCAGCGCAGATCCGATGAGCACGAGTTTGGGCAGCAGTTCGCGCAATCGCTCGAACTCTGCGCCTTCGGCGCCGAATACCGCCCGCAGGATCACATTCAGCGTGATGCGCATCATCGAGTCCATCGTCGCGAACTCGCGGCCCGAGGGCCAGGACTGCATTTCGCGGACGGCTTCGTCTTCGACCAGCGATTCGTACACGGTCAGCCTGCGGCCGTGGAAAGGCGGGGTGAGCAGTTTGCGTTGTTTGCGGTGTTCGGTGCCGGTCAGTGCGAACAACGAGCCGGGGCCGAGGAATTCGCCCAGGTTGACGTCGATGTTGTCGATGAGTTCGGTGCTCGTGGTGAAGAGCGCCTTGATCTCGGCGGGGTCGGCGAGTACCACCGTGCGTCCGAATCTGGGCATCTGGATGGTGAAGGCCGACCCGTAGCGGTCGTGCATGCGCCGCCACGTGCGGGTGCGTCCGGTCAATATTTGCAGGCTCTGCACGATCGGAGGGGTGGATGGTCCCTTGGGCAGTCGCACAGCGGGCATATGCCCACCTCCTCGCGTGGTACTTCGATGTACCACCCGAACGGTACGCGCGTGTACCAGGCTGTGACAAGGCCTACACAGAGGTGATCGGGCAAGCGGCCACCGGTCACGCGACCACCCACGGTTCGGCACCGTGGACCGCGAGCAGGGCTTCGATGCGCCCGACCGCCATCGAGCCCGGGCCGCGTCCGTCACTTGGACGCAGCATCACATCGCCCGCCGCGGCCCCCTCGACGCCGATGATCGCCTGCTACGGCGCCCGCTCGACGCTGCCGAGGACGCCGCGGTGCACCATGACCTGCCGGTGCGCGAAAGATCGCGAAGTGCCCACCGGCGCGCCGGCTTTGCCGCATAATCGGGTTCGATTGGCACGCAATGACATCGGGGGTCGATGGGGACGCGTAGAGCGATGCTGCAAGCGGGATTCGTTGTCCCGCTGGCTGCTGCGTGCGCGCCGGACCTGCTGTTGGGCAGCTCCGACGCGGTGCGCGTAGGGGTGTCCTGGAGCGGGCAGGAGCTCGCGGCCTTCCACACCGTCTTGGCCGGACTTGACCTCGGTTTCGCGGTCGAAGTGATCCCCCTCGGGGACAACACCGACACCGCGTTCACCGCCGGTGGCCGGTCCGCGCCGGACGTGGTGTTGCTTCCGCAGGCGGGACGGGTGCGTGAACTCGCCGAACGGCACGAACTGCGGCCTGTCGCCGAGACGGTGTGGACCGACGAACTCGGCACCCGCTACGCCCAGCCCTGGCAACATTTGCTGCGCTACGAGAACCGGCTCTACGGTGTGCCGTTCAAGGCCGCGGACAAGTCGCTGGTGTGGTTCGACCGGCAGCAGTTCGCCACCCACGGCCTGGGGGAACCGGCCGCCTGGATTCTCGGCGACTGGGTCAACCGGATGGAGGTGCTCGCACAGACGCCGATCCGCCTGCTCGCGCTTGCCGCCGCCGACGGTTGGGTGCTGACCGACTTCTTCGAGAACGTGCTGCTCGCCGAATCCCCGCGCATCTACGACGAATTGGCCTCGAAGAACAGCCGCGAGTGGGACAACCCGGCGGTGCGGGCCGCGTTCGGGCATCTGGGTGTGTTGTGGGGACAACGCCACGCCTTTCCCGGCGGCGTCGGTGTCGCGTTGACCAGGCAGTTCTCCGACGCCGTCCGGGACGTGTTCCAGCACCGGCGGGCCGCGGCGGTCGTCGCTCCCGACTTCGCGGAACCGATCGTGCGCAGCGCGGTACGCGCGTCCGGGCGCAAGGTCGAAGACGCCGTAGGGGTCGTGCCCTTTCCAGCGGTGACCGCCGCGTCGGGGCGGCCGAAGATCGTCGGCGGTGACGTGATCGTGGTGACGCAGCAGGCGAACCCGCGCGCAGCCGAACTGGTCGAGAAACTGGCCGGCGCCCGCGCCCCGCTGCCGTGGATCCAGCGCTACGGCGGTTTCCTCGCGCCGAACCTGCGCACCGAGGCGGACTACTCGCCGCTGCTGGCGCCCTCCGCGCGGGAACTCGCCACCCGCAGCACCTTCGATCTGTCCGATCGGATCGGGCCGGTCGGCGGCCGGGAAGGATTGTGGCGGGTGCTGACGGAGTTCCTCATCGCGATCGGTGACGGTGCGCAGACGCGGGTCGCCGAGGCCACCGGCCGCGCGATCGCCGCGCTGGACGACGTCGAGCGGCGGCGCCGATGACCACGACCCCGGATTTCGACGTCAACGGTCTGCGCATCGAGCTGGCCACCCGCCGCATGCGCGGACCGCTGGTACCCGGCGGCAGGCCACGGCGCTGGCTGGGTTGGCTGGCGAGACTGCCCGCGACGGTCCTGACGGTCGCGCTGTTGGTGCTGCCCGCCGGGTGGACCGTCCTCATCGCCACCCGGGCGCGCCCGCTGGAGGTCCTCGCCTGCGCGGTCGTCGCAGCGAGTGCGCTCCTGCCCGCGGTGCTGCGCAGGCGGCTGGGCGCTCCCCGCAGACGAATACCGGCGTGGGTTTTCGCGATCGGCGGCACCGTCGGAGGAATGTGGCTGCTGGGCGCCACGATGACCGCCGACGGCCGGGGCGCGTACCTGCGCACGCTGCTGTGGGTGGCCTTCGGCATCGGGCTGTTGATTTTGGCGCTGGCGATCGCCTGGTGGGGGCGGGCGGCGCGATGGCTGTGGTTGCCGCTGATCGTGCCGTTCGGTGTGTCGGCGCTCGTGTCCGGGGTGGCGTTCCGGGTGATCTTCGGCAATGGCGCCCGATGGCTGGACATCCAGGACGTCGGGCTCTACCGGTGGTGGCTGGCGGCGATGCTGGGGTCGGCGTTCCTGTGGACCTGGCTGGGCTTTCTCACCGCGCTGTTCCGCGCGGGAATCCATGCGATAGAGGCCGATCCGGCGCGCGCCGGGTATCTCTACCGTGACGACGGCAGACCGATGGCGATGCGGCTGTACGAGTTGCTGCGCCCGGTGCTGCTGGTCGCCGGGCTGGCTGTGGGGGTCGCGGCCGCGCGTGTCTTCGACGTGGTGCTGATCGGCGTGCCCGGGGCACTCGAGTACCAGGTCGACAGTGCGACCGTGCATTGGTGGCGGCTGGCCGCCGACGCCAGGCCCGGCGTCGCGGCCGCCTACGCGCTGCCGCTGGCGGTGCTCGTGGGCGCGGTCGCCTGGCTGCTGCAAGTGGACGTGCGCAGGCACCGCGCGAGTTGGTCGGCGGTGCACGCGATGTCGGTGGCGGGACGCCGGCGCATCGGCCCCGTGCGGGCGGTGGGCATCGTGCTGGTCTCACTGCTGGTGTTGTACCCGATCGGCGTCCTCGCCTACACCGGGCTGCGCGGACACGAAGGCTTCGGATTCTCCGCCGTCGCTCTGGTACTAGGCGACGACGGACTGTGGCGCTCGCTGCAGACCACCGCCTGGGTCGCGGGAATCGCGACGGTGGTCGTGGTGACCGCGGCCGCGCCGGTGGCCTACCGGCTGGCCGCGCTGCGGCCCAACGGCACTGCCGCCCGGCTGGCCGTCGTGGCGCTGGTGGTGCTCGCGGTGATCCCGGCGCAAACCTATCTCGGAACGCTCGACGGTCTCGTCGACGCCTACGAGCTGTCGGGCACGCGGATCCCGCTGATCCTCGTGCACGCCGCCGCCGGGCTGCCGATCGCCATCCTCGTGTTGCGCGGGGCGATGCTCGCTCCGCCGGGCAGCGCCGCCGCCGACACCCTGCACGGTCTGGCCAGTCCGGGCACCATCGCCCATCGCGTGCTGGCCTCGGCCGGGCCCGCACTGGGAGCAGTGGCGGTGCTCGAATTCGTCCAGGTATGGAACGACTTCTTCATCGGGCTCGTGGTCAGCGGAGCGGGAGCGAGCCCGTGGTCGCTGCTGTTGTGGGGCGAAGCACGACAATTCGGCGAGAACATCGCGCAAGTGGCCGCCGGAGCGCTCGTGTCGGCCGTGCTGCCGGTGGCGCTGCTGTTGGTGACCTGGCGGCGCTGGGTCGTGCCGGGATTGACCGGTGGAGTGCTGCGATGAAGCAAACCGAGCCGGTGGCAACCGGTGCGGCGAGGGAGGAATCCGGTGAGCCCATCGACCGAACCCACCGAACCGGTCGGGCAGACCGCGACGCCGAGATCGTCGATCTGGATAGGATTTCTCGGCACGGCCTCGCTGGTCGCCTACACGGTGCTGTTCGAGCTGGTGCGCACCCTGGTGGTGAATTCGTTCGGCGAGAACGCCCTCGTGCAGTTCTTCGGCGGGCCGCTGCGCTGGTTGTCGGTGCTGTTCATCGTCGCGGCCGCGACCTATGCGTTGTCCCGGTTCGTCCGCGGGTATCGCACCAGGGTACGCACCGCCCGTGAAATGGACTTGATCGCCGGTCTGATCGAGCCGGGCCCCGCGCTGGCCGACCACAGACCGCGGGTGGTCGCGCCGCCTCCACGGCGGGTCGCGGCGCTGGACGGGCATCTCATTGCCGCGGTGCTGCGGGATCTGCCGGTGCACGACTACGAAACCGTCGCGCTGTTGGCGGTGCTCAACGCCATTCGTGACACGCCGGGGCGGTTGCCGCTGGCCAGGGAACCCTCAGCACGCACCGCGGCGAAACTGCTGGAGGGGCTGCGCCGCCGCGGGGTCCTGGCCCCCCACGGTGCGCAGCGGTTCTGCGTGCGGCACGTGCCGAGGCTGCCGAATCGGGCGACGGTGACCGCCGGACCGCAGTGGGCCGCCGCGCTCACCGCGCTGCTGCATCACTACGCCGATCGTGCCGGCCGCTGGGCGATCGCGCTGGAGTCACGGCGCTTCGCCGTGGGCGCTCGCCGCTGGTTCGAGACCGAGGAACCCTACCTGCGCGCCCTGGTGACCGCGTGCGCGCAGCCGGGCGAGGAGACCGAACCGGGCGTGGAATTCCCCCCGGCAGCGGTCGAGTACCTGATTCGCCTCGGCCATGCCCTGGACGTGTGGTATGCCCGAAGCGGCCTGGGAGAGAACGCGCATGGGTTGGCCGACAAACTGCGCTCGCTTCCCGGCATCGACGAGCTGAACCGCGACCTGGTGAGGCTGCGAGCGGGCCGGCTGGACGAGCGACCGCCGGGCTATCGGCCGCGGCGGTTGTCGACGAGCCTGGCCGCCCGCTGGGAACATCAAACGGCGTTGGGCCTGCTGGCCACCGCGGCTCCGGATCTCGACAAGGTGGCCGACCAGTTGGAGACCGCGTGGTGGCTGTTGCCGCGCGACGACGTCGCCGGTGAGGTGTGCGCCCTGATCAACCTCGCCGTCGTGCACATCCGGCAAGGACGCCTCGACGCCGCGCAGGATCGCCTCGAACTCGCCGAATCCCTCACCCGCGCCGGCCTCGATCCCGACGGCCGCGCGCAGACCCACGAGACCATGGGAGCCCTGTGGTGGGCCCGCGGCGAACCCCGCCGAGCCCTGCGCTGCTGGCAACTCGCCCTGACCGCCTACCGCGCCCTCGATGACGACCCCGGTATCGGCCGCTGCCTGCAACATCTCGGCTCCGCGGTCGTCGCCGACCCCGACCACGCCACCCTGCTGCTGCCTGCCGATCAACCCCTCACCCGCACCGAAGCTCTGCGCCAAGCCACCGGATGGCTCGCCGAAGCCCGCCGCAGGCACCCCGGCGCCTGCCACACGCAATACTATGTCGCCAAGGCACGTTCGGACCTGCGTGCCGATCGCGGCATCCTCGGCATCCTCCCGGCCCGGCGCCGCGCCCCGCTGGTCCACATCGACCAGTGGCCTGCTCGCCTCGAAGACCACGCCGATCGGCTGCACCCCGACCGTTGACCTCTCCCTGCGCACGATCGTGGTGCCCATCGTGCGTTATAGGCGCCGGACACCGGGCTCTCGTGAAGGCGGCGGTGCCGCCCGGACTTACGCCTATGCCCGCGCACGGTAGCCGCTGTGAAAGACTGAGCGACCATGCCGGAACTTCGGGTCGCGGTGATCGCCTCCCACAACGGGTCCAATCTGCGTGCGCTGCACCGCGCTTCCCGCGACGCGGACGCACGGTTCCGGATCGTGCTGGTCATCAGCAACAACAGCGACTCCGGTGCGCTGCGCTACGCCCGAGACAACCGCATCCTCGCCCGGCACCTGTCCGGGCGTACCCACGACGACCCGGACGAAGCCATCCGCGCCGCACTCGTCGAGCACTCGACCGATCTCGTGGTGACCGCCGGGTACCTGAAGAAGATCGGTCCGCGCACAGAAGCGGAATTCGCGGCCCGGATCATCAACGTCCATCCCGCGTTGCTGCCCCGCCACGGTGGCCCCGGCATGTACGGCAGGTACGTGCACCGAGCCGTCCTCGACGCCGCAGACCCCGTCAGCGGCGCGACGGTCCATCTCGTCTCCGGCGTATACGACACCGGGGAAGTCCTCGCCCAGGCCGAGGTGCCGGTCCGCCCCGGCGACACCGCCGACACGCTCGGCGCACGGGTCCTCGAAGCCGAACACACCTTGCTTCCCGAGGTCGTGCGACGCATCGCGCACGACCGGTCGCCATTCCTGTCGGTGCGTGCGAGAAGTGCCGATGCCGGCGGTGATTCGGCCGGGTGCGTGGGGTGCGCACCGGAGCAGGAGCGCGGCGTCGCTGTCGAATCGAGCCCGTGCCGCTGAGGCGGGGGACAGGAGTGCGAAAGGGGGTGACTACGCGATCTGTGCTCGTTCTGGTCCGTCATGCGCAGCCCTTCATCCCGCGGCCGGGCGGACCGGGTGACTACGAGCGTTCGTTGACCGAGGCGGGCAGATGCCAGGCCGAGGGACTGGTCACCGAACTGGCCGCCGAACAACCCGCCGCGATCGTCTCCAGTCCCTACCTGCGAGCCGTCCGAACCGTCGAACCATTGGCCCGTTTCACCGGCCTTCCGGTCGTAACCGACAACGAATTGCGCGAGTGGGATTCCGGGATCGGTCCGACTCCCGGCTATGCCCGCTACTACGCCGAAAGCTGGGCTCAGCCATGGCTGGCCAGGCCCGGCGGGGAGAGCTTGCGACAGCTCTGCGGCCGTGCCACCGCGATCCTGACGGAGTTGGCGCAGCGGCACCCGGGCCGGACCGTGATCATCGGCAGCCACGGGACTTTTATCTCCCGGGCGCTGATCGGGTTCGGTCGCCGAGAGGTGGGCTGGGCGTTTCAGCGGGCGATGCCGATGCCCGCGGTCTATCGGCTGGTCTTCGAGGACGGGGTCGTTCGAGCCACAGGACCGGGTCTGGGGGAATGAGCCGTTGGGGTCAGTGCGGTAGCGGCACTTTCGCCTCGTGCGGGGCCTTGTCCGGGCGTAAGCCGCGCCAGCTGGGGTGGCGCAGGCCCTCCGGTGTGGCTTCGCGATATTCGATGTCGGCGACGAGCACGGGCTCCACCCAGTGCGCGGATACGGCGATCGCGCGCGGCGGGGGGACATCGAAAGGCGTGTCAGGGCGGGACAACTCGTTCAGATGCGCTTGCAGGTCGCGCCGATCGCGCATGGTCCATCCGGTGCCGACGTTGCCGATATGCACCAACCGGTCGTGGTCGTCGTAGGCGCCGAGCGCGAGCGAACCGAACGTCGTGGACAAACGCCCGCTGCCGGGTAACCAGCCTGCGACGACGACCTCCGTCGTCCTGCGCAGCGGCGTCTTGATCCACAACGGGGAGCGGCGGCCGGGGTAGTAGGCGGAATCCAGGCGCTTGGCGACGATGCCCTCCAGACCGTGCTCGCGGGCGACGTTCATCAGCACGGTGGGATCGATATCGGTGTAATGCGGCGGGGTGCGGGCAAGCGGCCGGTCGAGCGCGAGTTCGGCCAAGCGCTCGCGGCGCTCGGTATAGGGCAGATTCAGCAGAACCTCATCATCGACGGCCAGCACATCGAAGGCGAGATATTGCGCCGGGAATCCGCGCAGCAACTCCGCGCTCGGGGAGACCACATGCATCCGCCGCTGCAAGCGGCCGAACGACGGCGCCCCCGTCTTCGGATCGGGCGCGACGATCTCCCCGTCCAGGACCAGTTCACCGCGCTCGCCCAAATCCGCCAATATCGCTGTGAGCTCGGGAAACGACCCACTCAGATCACGGTTGTTGCGACTGTAGAAACGGCAGTCCCCGTCCCGGCAGCGCGCGATGGCGCGAATGCCGTCCCATTTCATCTCGAACGCCCACCGCCCGCGGTCCTGCGGTGGCCGTCCGGGGACGGCCAGCATCGGCGCCGGCGCTGAGAGCACACGACCAGCATATCTGTAGCAAACATGCCTTCCGACTGGCTCGGCTACTCCCGAGGTCACAGTCCGAGCTTGGTCACCGCATTGTCTTCCAGTGGGTTGGCGGTGCGGATGTAGCCGTGCACGGTGCGCGGATTGGACCAGCGGCCCTGGCGCATGATCTCGCGATCGCTGGCGCCGCCGAGGGCGGCCTGGGTGGCGAATCCGGCGCGCAGCGAATGACCGGAGAACAGACCGGGATCGAGTCCGGCACGGGCGGCATAGCGCTTGACCAGTTCGGCGACCGCGCGCCCGGACATCGCACGGTCGCCGATCCCGCCGTGCCGGGTGATGGTGGGGAAGAGGGGAAGATCGCCGTCGGAGAGCGTGGTACCGGTGAAGCCGTGGCACCGGTGGATGTCGGCGGACCCCGCCGGAAGGCCGGCGAGCCAGGTCCGGACACCGCTGGCGTCGGCGGCGGCGTGTTTTTCGCGCAGCCGCAGCCAATCGGCGAAGGCGCAGACCGGGCAGGTCGCGGGACGGCGGCCGCGCGGGAGCGCCACACGCTGTTCCGCGGCGCCGGTCGGGTCGGTCTTCGTCGCGGGTAAACGGATCAGCAGGATCGGTTCGCCGGTGGTGTGATCGACACCCACCTCGATGTCCCCGATGCGCAAACCGGCCAGTTCGCTGCGGCGCAACGCACCGGCGAAACCGACGAGTAGTGCGAGCGCGTCGCGGCGGCGGGCCGGTTCGGTAGGCCAGCCCGGTTCCGGGAGTTCGGCCAGCAGTTGGTCGAGGGTGTGCAACAGGACGGGGCGTTTGCGTTTGGGTTGCGTGCGGCGGATACGGCGGATACCACGCAGTGTCAGGCGCACCACATCCGACCGCGTCGGCGACGGCAGGCCGTTGGCCGCGTGGACCGCCGCGATGGCGGCCGACTTGCGTTCCAGCGTCGCCGGACCGAACGCCCATTCGCCGCCGGGCCGGCGCGCGTCGGCGGCCGCGGCCAAATAGACAGCGACATCCAGCGCATCGGCGGGCAGAGCTTGGCGGCCCTCGGTGGCGCACCACGCCGACCAGGCCACCCAGTCGGCGCGATAGGCGCGCAGCGTGTTCGCCGATTGAGACGCTTCGAGATAGCGGCGCAGGGAACCGGCTTGGTCGTCATCGAAGCGCTCCCGCACCAGCCGCAACGCCGCCGCATCGACCAAGACGCTGCGCACACCACGGCGCAATTCGGTGCGCACCGACTCCGGGACCGCGACCACGCCGGAACGATCGTCCATGACTCGGCTCCCGCGTTCCCCTCGGCGATCGACTGTCCGCGCCAACTCGTTCGACGCGAGAAATCAGCCTACGGCACTGCTGGGGCACACCTGCGAGCAGAAGATGCCACGTTGCCCGGAAGTCACTGATTCTCTTCACCCATGACCGCCAGTTCCCGGGGGGACTACGCAAACATCAAGCGTCACAGTGACGTTGCCGAACAGGGAAATCGGGAGCGGAGTCCTGCGCGCGACGCGTCGGGTCTGGTCGCCGGTCGGCGGGATGACGGACGGCCACCGCGAGCATGTCCGGCTCATACGGGACCAGGATGTCGCGGGGTGACCGTGACGGACAGGGGGAGACGCCGGGCGTGGGAGCGGGAATTCGAGGCGGTGATCGTCGGGTGTGGGGTGTTTCGGTCGGATCGAGCCTCGGCGGGCGGCACAGAGGATGCTGCTGGGGAATAGGCCGGCTCTCGTGTGGCGCGGTTGCGGCGGGGCCGATGACCATCGATACCCACGGCGGGATAGTCGGTGTCGGGTCGATATCGATCTGCGCCCAGTCGTGCACAGTTTTTGATGCTTTTCGTTCTATTTTCGTTACGTCGCAACAAACGCTACGAAACGAATCAATCGTAAGATGTCAGAACGTGATGCCCGGTGCTGACCGCCGATAAGGTTCACTTATCGGAGGTCAGGCTGAGGAGTCGAATCCGGGTGATCTACCGAACCCGATCGCCTGCCGTGGCGGCGACCTCTCCAGTGTCTCGGCGCTGAAAAGGTCCCTCTCGGAGGTTCACCCGGCTGCGAAATGGGTCGGCCGCCTTCCGCTACCGTTGAGCCGCATGACGCACACCGAGATCGAGATCACCGCGGAGTTGGTGCGGGATCTGCTGCGTGATCAGCACCCCGACCTGGCCGGTCACCCTGTGCGGCTCGGCGCGCGTGGCTGGGACAACCAGCTGTGGCGGCTCGGCGACGACCTCGCCGTCCGATTGCCCTGGGCGACAGAATCCGCGGACACGTTGCTGCGCAAGGAATACACCTGGCTGCCCGCCCTCGCTCGGAATCTTCCACTGCCGGTTCCCGTTCCGCAGCGCTTCGGTGAGCCCTCCGAACGGTTTCGGCGGCCGTGGATCGTCACCACCTGGGTGCCGGGCGAGTCTGCCGACCGAGCTCCCGTCACCCACGCAGCGGAGGCAGCCACCACCCTGGCTACCTTCCTGACGGCACTACACCAACCCGCCCCCGAGCAGGCGCCCACCGGCCGCGACCGCGGAGGGCCGCTGGCGCGCTGTTCCGGAAGGTTCGCCGAGCAGCTTGCAGCGGCCACCGAGCTGGGACTGATCCCCGATCCCGATGCCGTCCGCGCGGTCTGGGAAGACGCCGTCGCCGCGCCCGATCGGGCGGGCCCGGCGCTGTGGCTGCACGGCGATCTGCATCCGGCCAACGTCCTCACCGCGAATGGCACGATCTGCGGCGTGATCGACTTCGGCGACCTCTTCGCCGGCGATCCGGCTTTCGACCTCGCTGCCGCGTGGATTCTGCTGCCCGACGGTGCCACCGACCGCTTCCATGACGCCTACCGGCCGACCCCGGACGCGGCGACTCTGCGGCGCGCCCGCGGATGGGCGGTGCTGCGCGCCTTCGCCGGCATCTTCATCGCAGACGCCGGGGTCCACGACCGCCCGGGTGGCAAGCCGACATGGGGCCCACCCGCCCAGGCCGCACTGCGACGCCTCATCGCAACCCATCGCTGATCAACCGGCTTCCCCCACGCTCCAGAAGACCGGGACGAATAGCGCAGGGTTCGAATAGCTACTCCCCACCGGTTGTCCCAAACCCATCGAGCAGAGGAACCGGCTGTGGCGAAAAGGGTTCGACGACCCCGCGCCACCGTCGATATCGTCACGGCGGTGCTTCCGATCTCGCCTCAACCTCCGTGGCAACAGACCGTGCTCAGACCACCGCCCTGGCCACCGCTGCTCATCGCCGCCCGCTGGTGGGTTCGATACGGGCCCGGAATCACGATCAAGCAGAGGCTGCTGCGGAAATGGCTCGACATCGGTCTCCAGCAGAAACCGCGACCGTCCGCAACAGTGCGCACCCGTTACGGGCAGCGGTTTCTCGTCCCGACGACCAACGACTTCATTGCCCGCGCGATCTATACCCACGGCTGCTGGGAGGCTTGTATCTCCGCGCTCGTCGCTTCGCGTCTGCAGCGAGGCGACGGATTCATCGACGTCGGATCCGCCGGCGGGTGGTATGCCGTGCTCGCGGCACGGCTCGTCGGCCCCACCGGATACGTCGTCGCGATCGAGCCCGCGGCACACGAGCACCTGCGGGCGAATCTGGCGCTCAACAGGGTCGGCAACGTCCGTGTCGTCCAGGCGGCCGTCACCGGCGAACCGGAGACGGTGACTCTTTACACTCCGCATGCAAACACCGGCGCAACCACGACGATCCGCCCCGACACCTACCAGTCCACGGTCACCGTTCCCGGCCTGCCACTGGCCCAGATGCTGCACCCAGGTGACCTGGAGAACGCCCGGATCATAAAAGTGGATGTCGAAGGCGCCGAAGGCACAGTCCTCACCCAGCTCGCCGCCTCGATCCCTCGGCTGCGCACAGACTGCGAGATCATCGTCGAAGTCACTCCCTACTGGCTCGCCACCACCGGCCACGACGCGAGTGAGCTGCTGAAACCGTTCATGGACAATGGGTTTCATCCATATCGAATCCAGAACTCGTACGCGCCAGAAGACATTCCAGGCATGTTGCGACGCTCACTCCCACCCAGCCCGGCCACCGGACCCTTTCCCCGGCAGATCGATCTACTACTCACTCGCGCAACCGAAGGCTGAGCCGGGACGAGTTCGCGTCCCTCAGTCGAGACAGAACTCGTTGCCCTCGATGTCTTGCATCACGATGCAGGACTCGTTGTGGCCATCGGCAGACAGGAGTCGCACGCGTACCGCGCCGAGGGAGATCAGTCGCGCGCACTCGGCTTCGAGTGTGGCCAAGCGCTTTTCACCCACGAGGCCGGTGCCGACCCGTACGTCGAGATGCACCCGATTCTTGACGACCTTGCCTTCGGGAACGCGCTGGAAGTACAGTCGCGGGCCCACTCCTGATGGATCGACGCAGGCGAACGACGAACCCTGACGCTGAGGCGGCCGCGAGCGATCGAAATCGTCCCACGTAGTGAACCCCTCCGGGGGCGGCGGCACGACGTAGCCCAACACCTCGCACCAGAATCGAGCGACGCGCTCGGGTTCTGCGCAATCGAAGGTGATTTGAACCTGCTTGACCGATGCCATCGGTCCACGATAAGGGTGACTTCGAGGCCATGACCACGATCTGGCTCGGCGCCATCGAGAACTACTGGGTGATGACCAATGTCTATCACCATTCTCCATTCGGAAACGAACGACGAACGGTTCGTCGACGAATGGGTCGATTCACTACTCACCGCGCTGGGGGCGAAACCATGACACGAACCTTCGAGCTCAACGATCCCTGGTCGGTTCGGCCAACCGCGACCCGTGACGCTTCGCCGATCCTGACGAGTTCCGGCTCGACCGGCCGAATATCGTGGACCACCTCGCGTTCGGAGCGGGTATCCACTTCTGCCTGGGTAGTGCGCCGGCCCGGATGGAAGCCACCGCCGCCATCGAGGAAATGATGCGTCGTAGCCCGGCGCTCGCTCCGGCCGGGGCTCCGGAGCGCATTGCCGGCCCGGTGCTGCGCGGCCTGCGCAGTCAACTGAGTTTCGACGTGGCCGCGGACCTGTCTTGTTCCCGTGCTTCCTGAACGAGACAGCCTCCGAATTCCTGACAGCATCAATCGGCGACGTGGATCACCCTCGAGACTCCGTGTCATTTGCGGTATTCGCGGAAGGTGGCGCGCAGGTCGTCGATGATGAGGTCGGGTTCTTCCATGGCAGCGAAGTGGCCGCCGCGCTCGAATTCGGTCCAGCGCACGATGTTGTGGTTTCGTTCGGCGATGCGGCGGACCGGGATACCGAGGTCGTGCGGCATGACGGCCACAGCGACCGGCACATCGGTGTCGGGTTCGGGCATTCCCCAGGTGGCGGCACCTTCGTAGTAGTAGCGCGCCGACGAGCCCGCGGTGGCGTTGAGCCAGTAGATCATGACGTTTGTCAGCATCGCGTCACGATCGACGGCGTCCTCGGGTGCGTCGGTAGAGTCGGTCCAGTCCTTGAATCGTTCGACTATCCAGGCCAATTGCCCCACCGGTGAATCGGCGAGCGCGTAGGACAACGTTTGGGGGCGACTGGCCTGCAACAACGCGTATGCGCCGAGTTCGTACTGGGCGCGGCGAGCCAGTGCGACGGCACGCTGTTCGGCAGGGTTGTCGGGGTCGGCGGTCTCCGCGGTGACAGTGGCGGAGGCGATCATCGTCAGATGCACGGCGACCAGGTGCTCGGCGTCGATCACCGCCAGCTGTCGGGAGATCGCGGCACCGGTGTCTTCACCGTGTGCGGCGTAGCGGTCGTAGCCGAGGCGGCGGATCAGTTCCGCCCATGCCCGCGCGGCCCGCGGGGCCGACCAGCCGACCGCGGGTCCGGAAAACCCGTACCCAGGGATGGTCGGCACGACGACGTGGAACGCGTCCTCCGCGTTGCCGCCGTACGCCACCGGGTCGGTCAGTGGGCCGATCACCTCGAGGAATTCCACGATCGATCCAGGCCATCCGTGCGTGAGTATCAGCGGCATGGCGTCGGGTTCGGGCGAGCGGACGTGGATGAAGTGCACGTGGTGGCCGTCGATCTCGGTACGAAACTGCGGGAAGGCGTTGAGCCGGGCCTCCTGGGCGCGCCAATCGTAGGTATTGCGCCAATAGCCGGCCAGTTCCCGGGTGTAGTCGAGCGGGATGCCCTGCGCCCAGCCCGCCCCGGGATCCGCGTCGGTCCAGCGGGTGGCGTCCAGGCGCCGATTCAAGTCGTCGAGCTGATCTTGGGGGACGTCGATCCGGAAGGGAATGATCTCTGTGCTCATGAGAACAAACTAGGATCCAGCTAGGACAGCTTCGGCCCTAGCTTCTGTCGGCGAAGGAAGACACGACGTCTTCGGCTACCCCTTCGCGGACGTGGCCGAGACCATCAGCACAGTCCGGCGGCTTGCCGTCAGCTGGCGACCTCCGCCCGCCGTCGCATCGACGCCTCGCGGTTTCCTGCGGCGCCGACGGCCGAACAGGCAGACATCGTCAAAGCAGGCATGGGAGGCCGAAGACATCAACGCGCTCATCGGGATCCGCGACCCCGGGCGCCACGGGAATTGCCGACCGCGGCAGCCCCGAAAGCCAAGGTTCGAGCGTCATACCGTTGCCCGACCTCGCTAGCCTCAACGGCTCGACACGTTTGTTGGACAGCGCGAACCAGGTGAAGTCCGCGCCTGCTGTCGATGTTCGAAGCCGTCTTCGGTAACGCTCGAAGTCCTGTTCAGCTGCGATCGTCGCCTTCGTTTCGCGTCAGTCCAGGGCTTTGCGGACGCGGGGTGCGACTTCGGTGCCGAGGAGTTCGATGCTGCGCAGGACCTCGGTGTGGAGTAGGGCGCCGACGTCCATCTGCAGGATCTGGCGGTCGTGGCCGAGCAGTTCGTGCAACCCGATGATCCGGTCGGCTACTTCCTCGGGGCTACCGGCGAAGACCATTCCGCCGGGCTCGAGGTCGCGTTCGCGTCCGGTCGGTGCCATGGGCGGTCGCCTTGCTTCGGCGGCGCCGGTGGCGAACATGGCCAGTTCGTGTTCGAGGTAGGTCGCTTTGGCGGCCGCGTTGTCGGGGCCGACGAATCCGTGGACCGCGACAGCGATCCGACCCTGATCAGCCGGACGGCCGGTCTGCGCCCAGGCTTGCCGGTAGGCGTGGCCGTAGCGGGCCCAGTGGTCCGGTGTGCCGCCGAGGACGCCGATGAACATCGGCAGGCCGAGCTCGACCGCGCGCATCACCGAGTTCGGGCTGCCCCCGGTGCCCAACCAGATCGGTAACGGCTGCGCCGGACGCGGATAGACCGTCACATCGTTCAAGGGCTTGCGGCGGTGCGGACCGTCGAAGGTGATGTTCTCGCCTTCGTTGACCGCGAGCAGCAGGTCGAGTTTGGAGGCGTAGAGCATGTCGTAGTCGGATTCGTCGAAGTCGAACAGGTCGAAGGTGATCGTGGAGGAGCCGCGACCGGCGACGGCCTCGATACGGCCCGGTGCGATGGCGTCGGCGACGGCCAGCTGCTCGAAGACCCGGATCGGGTCGTCGGTGGACAGCACCGTCACCGCGGTCCCGATTTTGATGCGCTCGGTGGTGGCCGCGGCGGCGGTGACCATCGAGGTCGGTGAGGACAGCGGCATCGAAGCGGTGTGGTGCTCGCCGAAACCGAAGAAGTCCAAACCGACCTCATCGGCCAACCGAACGGCTTCGAGCGCGTCGCGCACGGCCTGGGAACTCGGGCCGAAACTGCCGTCGGCGGTGCGGGGGGTGTTGCCGAAACTGTAGACACCGAGCTCGAAGGGCATCAAATTCTCCTGACGTGCTGAGTATTTCGGCCGCCCACCCCGCGACAGAGGCGGGCGGCCATGAGGGAAGTGGTGCTCAGACCAGCGTGTGCAAGGTCTCGGCGAGCGGGGTGGTGGGGCGTCCGATCAGCCGCGACAGATCACCATTGCGAAATCCCATCGCTCCAGCGCCCAGGCCGGCATCGACGGCGACGGCCATGTCGGCGAACTGCTCCGGAACACCAGCGCCGAGCAAGATCGCGCGGTGCTCGTCGGAGGACACGTTGCGATGGGTGACCTCGCGGTCGAGGACCTGAGCCAGCGCGGCGGCGAGCTCGTCGTAGGTCCAGGCGGTATCGCCGGACAGCTCGTAGGTCTTGCCCTGGTGTTCCTCAGTGGTGACCACGGCGGCGATGGCTTCGGCCAGATCGCGGCGCGAGGCCGAGGCGACGGCGCCGCCCCCGGTGCTCGACAGCAGCACACCGGTGTCACGAACGGTGGGGATGTCGCGGGCGTAGTTCTCGCTGTACCAGCCGTTGCGCAGAATCGTGAACGGCACGCCGCTGGCGCGCACAGCGCCTTCGGAGGGCAGGTGCATGGCCGCGATCGACAGCGCGGTGTCGTCGGCCTTCAGGCCGCTGGTGTAGACGATCCGCCCGGCACCCGCTTTCGCGGCGGCGGCGATCACCTCGGCGTGCTGGCGGTCGCGGTTGGCCAGGTCGGTGCCCGAGATCAGCACGAACACATCGCCCGGCGCGACGGCGGCGGCCACGGTGGCCGGGTCGTCGTAGTCGATGACCGCGGTGCGCACCCCGCGTGCGGCGAGGTCGGTGATCTTGGCCAGGTCGCGGGCACCGGCGATCACCTCGGCGGGATCGGTGCCGCGGTCGAGGACAGCTTCGACGGCCGAGCGGCCGAGGTGTCCGGAGGTAGCGGTGATGACGATGGACACAGGTGTCTCCGTTCGGGTTTCGGCAGGGGTCAGTTGCTGACAGCGGGTGCGCGGTGCAGGTAGCGGTTGTCGCCGATCTGATCGGCGGTGAAGGTGGCGATGTCGGCGCGGGTGATGGCGAAGCCGAGTTTGTCGGTGCCGAAGTACCCCGACCTGATGCGGCCTTTGGCGGCCCCGTCCTTGGGGGCGATGAACCGCACGATCGTCCAATCCAGCCCGGAGGACATGATCTGGTTCGACATGCCGGTGATCTCGTCGTAGGCACGGGGCATGAACGTGCGCGGCATGAACCCGACCAACCGAGTGACCAAGGTCGGCTTCTCCTGCGGGTCCAGCACCGCGGGAGTGGCATGGCCGACGAAGCGGCGCACACCGTGGCGCTTCATCGCGTCCAGGATGTGGCCGGTGCCCTCGATCAGCGGCGTCCCGGTGGCCTTGCGGTCCATACTCGGGCCCAAAGCACTGATCACGGCATCGGCACCGGCGACGGCGTCATCGATCGTGGCGGCGTCAGTTACCTCGCCGATCACGACTTTCACCTGCTCACCCCAGCGGGCGGGGACCTTGGCCGGGTTGCGGGCGTAGGCGGTCACAGTGTGCTCGGCCGCGAGCAGCCGGTCCACGGTCAGCGAGCCGATGGCGCCGGTGGCGCCGAAAACGGTGACGTCCATAGGGTGTCTCCTTCGGGGAATGAGGTGATCAGTAGGCGTAGGGGCCGAAACGTCCCCAGGCGACGAACACCGCCGCCGCGGCCAGGACGAGGTTGAACGCGATCGCGGCCGGTTCCTTGCGGCGGGCGTGGGTGAGCGCGGCCAGCGCCATGATCACAGCCAGTCCGACCGCGGCGATCGGGGTCAGGATCGGCGCGATCCCGGTCCAGGCAGGCAGGATCAGACCGAGCGCGCCCAGCAGTTCCGAGACACCGATCAACCGCAAGGTGGGCAGCGAGACATCTTCGACCCACGGCAACTTCTCGGCCAGCTTGTCCTGGGGCTGCAGCGACTTCTGCACACCGGCGAGAGCGAACATCGCGGCCAGCGCACCGGCTACGATCCAGAGGGCAACATTCACCGAACTACTCCTTGTCAAGGGTTCACGCAGGTCAACCCACTCACGAGCTAAGTGGAAAGGGTTGACCGTTTCTGTTCGGTGAATGTAACAACACAAGTGGGCAAGTCATTCCACTTAGGTAGAGTGGTCGGTGTGACAACGCCTTCGACCCCGCCTGTGACCGCCGTTGAGCCGGCCCTGCGCGCCGATGCCGAACGCAACCGTGAGCGCATCATCGACGCGGCCCGGCGCCTGTTCGCCCGCGAGGGCCTGGGAGTGTCCATGGCGGCGGTCGCCCGCGAGGCCGGGGTCGGCAACGCGACCCTGGCGCGACGGTTCCCCTCCCGCGAAGACCTCATCGCCGCGGTGTTCGCCGACCGGATGGACGGTTACGTCGCAGCGGTCGACACCGCCCTGGCCGATCCGGACCCCTGGGCAGGATTCGCCGGTTTCATCCACGCCGTGTGCGCCATGCAGGCCGCAGACCGCGGCTTCGCCGACGTGCTCACCATGACCTTCCCCGCCGCCAAACCCCTCGAAGCCCGCCGCGCACACGCCTACCACGGCTTCCTCGAACTCATCACCCGCGCCAAGAACAGCGGACACCTGGCTCCTGAGTTCACCGATCAGGACATGCCGATGCTGCTCATGGCCAACGCCGGCGTCATCGCCGCCACCGCCGACGCCGCCCCCGAGACGTGGCAACGCCTCGTGGCCTACATGCTGCGCGCCTTCGCCACCCCCGGCACCGAAACACCCCCGCTGCCACCGGCCCCGAGCCCACGCTCCCTCTATCGCGCCATGGTCCGCCTCGGCCGCAGCACTCCGACCCACGCCCCCACGACACGGGCTGTGCTCACACCTGAGTAGGCGCGATCGAAAGACGAACCAGGCGATCGGCCTCGGCCCTGCTCGCGCCGGATCACTCAGGTGGTGAACCCATTGCGGCGGTGACCGCGTTCTGGTCGTGCTCGCGCAGCAGACGCAGGACTGTGGCCGGCGAGGGGTGGCGGCCCTTCTTCTTACCGCGGGTGATGACCAGGCGGGCGGCGATGTCACGCAGGCTGTGGCCGTTCTCGCGCAGGTGCAACGCCATAGACAGCGTGGCCTCGTCGGCGACGGCGGCGCCGCCGATGGTTTTGCCGCGCGCTCGGGCGGATTCGTGGCCTTCGAGGGTGCGTCGGGGCGGGTCTGGGCGCGGGTGGAGATCGTCTCGGAGAAGATCCGGCCGACGCCGGAGGCGCGCAGGGAATCGAGCTGGGTGTCGAGGGACTGACGGACGGTGGAGGCGCGGGCGTAGCCGATGCGCACATGCGCGCTCGACTCGGCAGCGGCCGCGGGCGGGCGCGGCAGCTCCATCCACGCCGTGCCGGGCTTGCGCAACGCAGGGGTGGCGACGTTGAGCGCCTTGGCCGGTAAGGGCACGAGGCGGAATCGGGCGGTGTGGTAGCTGATGGCGACTTCGCCCTTGCCGTCCGGCACGGAGACCCGGCCGGGGCGGCGCAACTCGACATCGGGCGGTCGTAGGCCTCCACGAGGAGGAAATTGTCGTCGCTCACCTGCACGGTGTTTCATAGGTACGTTTCAGAACGATAGGCATTTGCAACGGCCTATGAAACGAGAAGCGCGCTGGTTGCCATCGACTGCTTCCGGTGTTTCATAGGTGACCTATGAAACACGCCTCGGGTCGGCACCGTCGGCGCGCGGCGCTCACCGATCCAGGCGGGCGCGTAGTCGCGCGAGGTCGTCGACAACGAACAGATCCACGATGTTCTGTGTCATGAAGCGCTGGTCAGTTCGGCCCGGGCCGACCGGAGGCGGCGGTGAGGCTGCGGACGAGCAGGTCGATGACCGCTCGCTTGTCCGCGTCGTCGCGCTTGTGGGTAAGGAGTCCTTCGATGACGAAGGTGCCGATGGCGGACATGGCGGCCAGGTCGGTCTCGGCGACACCGGCGGCGCGGAGGTCGTCAGCGAACAGCGTGTCGGCCAGCTGGTGGAAATTTGCGTGCCAGGCGTCGATGACGGGAGAGGTCGCAGCGCGTGCGTGCACGGTGTTGACCAGCCCGTGCAGCTGTTCCAGCTGATCGACCACCCACAGCAAACGGTCGTTCAGCGACAGGCCGTCGATCTCCGAGTAGGTGGCCAGTGCCTCGGCCAGGATGCGGTCCAGGACCGCGATGAGCAACTCGTCCTTGTCCTGGAAGTACCAGTAGATCGTATTGACAGTGACTCCGGCGCTTTTGGCGATCCGCCCCGTGGACGCCGACTCGAAGCCATCGTCGATGAGCAGGCGTTGCGCGGCGGCGATGATCTCCTCGCGCTTCTCCTCGCGGTTCTGCGGGCCTCGATTCCTGGGCACCTCCCTACCTTATCTTGAACGTCGCTCAAGGAGACGTTACGCTTCTTGAGCGACGTTCAAGAGATCATGAGATGAGGCTGGTTCCCATGGACCCCGACAACCCGGCCGCCGAGCTGCGCCGGCTCGACACCAGCGGCCTGCTCGCCCTGTTCACCACTCTGGAAGCCCCCACGATCGCCGAGATCGACGGCGAGTACACCGCCGCTCTGCTGGCGCAGCCGAATCTGTTCGCCGTGGTGACCGGAAAGGTGGCCGTGGCCAATCCGCTCGGGCCGTGGCTGTGCAAGGCATTTCGGCCCGTCGACGAGAACGGCGGGCGCGGCTACAACACTTTCAGTGAGTTCGGCCGGGTCCGGCAGCGCTACCCGATGCGCACGCTTTCGGCCCCGTCCCGCTACGACGGCGCCCCGGCCTACACGCTCATCTACCGTGCCTATACCTCGATGTGCGGTTCGATCCACATGGTGGACGAGGTACGGCGGGCCGCGCCCGGCGTCTACCTGGGCATGGGCACCTGGGGATTCACCGACGCTCAGCGCCGCGTCCCCCGGCCTTTCCTGCTGACCGGCCCGGTCGGCCCGTACCGCGGCGATATCGGCACAGCGCGGCCCGCCTTCACACCCGGCCGCCGCGAACTGCCCGGCCTACCTGCCTGACGCCCCTCACCTACCGACCTCCACCCGAGCGAAGGAACCATGACCACCTCCCCCCGCACCGCGCTGATCACCGGCGCGTCCGCCGGCATTGGCGCGGCGTTTGCCCACCACCTGGCCGCAAGCGGCTACCAGCTGCTGTTGGTCGCCCGCCGCGAGGACCGGCTCCGGGAACTCGCCGCGCAGCTGACCGAACGGCACGATGTGCGCTGCGAGGTCTTCGCTGCCGACCTCACCGACTCCGCCGCACCCACCGCGGTCCTGGACCACGCCGACCAGCAGGGCCTGACCATCGACATCCTGATCAACAATGCGGGACTGTCGGGAAAAACCGCTTTCGCCGACACCCCATGGGAGGTCTTGGCCAGCGAGATCCAGCTGATGGTGACCGCCCAGACCCAACTCGCCCACCTGGTCATTCCCGGCATGAAGGAACGCCGCTGGGGCCGCATTATCAACCTATCCTCGGTCGCCGCGTTCGCTCCACCTGCGGCCAGCCTGCTCTACACCGGCATCAAGTCCTACGTCCTCATCACCTCACAAGCCCTCGACATGGAACTCAAACCCCACGGCATCCACGTCACTGCACTGTGCCCCGGCTTCACTCACACCGAGTTTCACGATGTGATGGGCACTCGCGACCGAGCCGACCACCTGCCCCGAATCCTCTGGCAGCAGCCCGACGCCGTCGTCACCGAGGGCTGGGCAGCCGTGATGAAGGGCAGGCCCGTGTGCGTCCCGGGCACCGTCAACAAAATCTCCGCTGCCGCCATGAAGCCCCTGCCCATTCGCTTGGGTTACCTCGCCGGAAAGACCCTCAACCCCTTCAAGAGCAGCTGAAGCCGCTCACTCGCGTTGAGCGACGGCTTCCCACCCGTAAGGGAGCCTTCGACCACGTCGAATGCCCTCTCATCGGCATACAGGATGTCGATGAGAGGGCCGTCAGAACGCCACGCTCGGGCAACACTGTATTCCCGGCCATCCCGCAACCCCCGTGCTGAAGACGAGTTGGAGCTGAATGCACGGTACTGCCGAGGAGTACGGGACACGCCTGTGATCGCTGTCTCCGTTCAGCCGTGTCGCGTCCGGCTGAATATCCGAGCCCTGAGTAAGAGTCGTCGAGTTCGCCGAGCACATCGCCTCCGAGGAAGCGAGCGAGGCAGCCGGCCGGGAAACCAGGGCTACGATTCTGCGGTGTCGAAGGTGTGCAACTACCCGGGTTGTTCTCGTCCCATCACGAGCCCGGCAGGGCCTGGTCGTCCCTCGGAGTACTGCGACCGAGCCGATCACACGCGCTGGCGTGCGTGGCGGGAACGGCAGCGGCAACAACAGGAATCCGAAGCCGCGACCGCTACTGTCACGGTGACGAAACCAGGGCCGGTGACCGCCGCGCGGTTGCGGGCCGATGAACTGCTCACCCAGTTCCAAGGGCTCGCCGAACAATTGAACACCACGCTGAATGCCGCCGTCGCGGAAATGTCCGCGCTGGCCGACCCGGCGATCGCCGAGGCGCAGGTGCAGGCGGTGCAGGTGGACGCGGCACGGCGTATCGCCGAGGCGGAGGGCGCGGCGGTGACGGCCGAGCAGGCGCGGCGGGAGGCGCAGGAGGCCAGAGAACTCGCCGAATCCGCCGCCGACGACGCGGCGAGCGCCGCCGAGCAAGCCGAAGCGCTGATCGCCGAGGCGAACGCGGCGCGTGAGGGCGCGCTGCGCGAAGTCGAACGCGTCACCAAGCAGGCGGCCGACGATGTGTTCGCCGCCCGCAGCGCCGCGGAAGCCGAGATCCGTGCCGCCCGCAGCGCGGCCGCCGAGCAGGTCGAACGCGCCGAACAGCAGGCCACAGAGCATGTTCAGCGCGCCGAACGTCGTGCGCAAACCGATATCGAGAACGCCGAGCGCGAAGCGGCGGCCCGTGTCGCGGCCGCCCACTCCGAACGTGACCTCGCTGTGCAGCGCGCGGCGGATGCCGAACGAGCGGCCGAACGGGCCGAGCGAGCCGCGGCCGAGCGAGCCGAAGCCGCTGACGAGGCGCGATCCGAATGGCGCAGAGTACGCGCGGAACTCGACGCCACCCGCGCCGAGCTTGCCGAAACCCGACGCAGCGCGGCGGCCGAACTCGCTGCGGCCCGAGCCGAAGCCGCCGCGGCTCTCGAGAAGGTGCGCGCGGAAGCCGCTCAGCGTCTGGAGGCGCTCGACGAGGCCCGCGCGCAGACCCTCGCCCGCGCCGAACGCGCCGAAGCCCAACTCGACGAACTCCTCGCCGAAACTCGGCGCAAATCGCCCGCTACCGAACCGGCGCCACAGGACGAAGCCTGATGGACGCGGGGCGCCCGACTACACTCTCGGGTGCGGCAGTGTGCGAACTGGAGGAGGACTCTCGGAGGTGTCCGTCGTCTATCGGACCACGATGGTCCCCACCAAGGTGCAATTGCTGGCCTCGTGGCTGCCCGGTCGCTCGTGGTACCACGGTGGCAAGATGCCAGAGCTGCGGAAAGCCGGTGGTTTCCGGCTCGACGACCCGGACGGGGAAGTCGGGATCGAATTCATGGTGGTCACCGATCACTCCGGCGCGCAGCCTCACACCTATCACGTGCCGCTGACCTACCGGGGTTCGGCGCTCCCGGAAGCGGCCGAGGCATTGGTGGGCACTTCCCAGCACGGTATCCTCGGCACCCGGTGGGTCTACGACGCCGCCCGTGACCCCGTGGCGGTAGCCCGAATCATCGCACTGCTCACCGGTAATGCGCGGCCTCAGGCCCAGAGTGAAAGCGATACACCGGACCCCTCCGTCTCCGTACACACCGCTGACACGCTGTCGGTCGCAGAAGGATTCGGCTCGGCGCAGGACGGATCGACCTACACCGACATCCCGGCAGGTGGCCGGGTCGTACGCGTCCACCGCCTCTTGCAGGGCATGCTCGCGCCTGCCGATGCGGTGAGTGCCGGTCGGGTCAGCGCCCCGTGGCGCCTGGACGACGGCACCACTGCGACCGGCGTATTCCTCTCGCTCACTGAATGATTCGGTGGAACAACCGCGCGTCGCGGCTACCTCCCGCCGGACGACATGCGCTGTGACGAGGCAAACGAGTCGCTAACCGTACCTTCGGTCATATCATGTAGCTATGCCCGAAACCGAGATCGGAGGGCGTACGCAACCACTGGCCGGCGCAGCCCGGCAGACGGTACTGGTGGCCGGTGCCTGTTCGATGATCATGGGTGTGGCCCTGGCGGTGTGGCCGCACAAGTCGTTGCCGACAGCGGAACTGCTGTTGGGCGGTTACCTGCTGCTCAACAGTGTCCTTCAGGTAGTGGTGGCGATCGGCGCCCGCGTCGTCACCCCGCTGCGAGTGCTCGTGCTGGTCAGTGGGGGACTGTCGGCCCTGCTGGCGATGTTGTGCTTCGCGGGTGGGAATTCGACTCTGCTGCTGTCGTTCTGGATCGGATTGGCGTGGGCGATCCGCGGGATCTGTCATGCCACCGTGGCGGTATGGGTCGACGATCTGCCCGGGCGCGGACGGCAAGAGCTGTTCGGGCTGGCCACATTGGCACTCGGTGTGCTGGTGGGTACGGTGCCGTTCGACTCGCCGGACGCACTCGGTTGGGTAGCCGGACCGTGCCTGCTCGCGATCGGGACAATGGAAGCCTGGTTCGCCGCAGGGGCCCGGCGCGGCGTTGTCGCGATGCCGGGAATGGTGGCGACCATGCGCCTGGATGGCTGACCTCGGCGCACATCCGGTGGCGAGGCGTTCGGTATCCAGGTTGACTGGGCGCCATGGCATCCCAGCATTCCGAACTCCGCTCGCCCGCGGAGCTGATCGTGGTCACCCGCGCCGCCGCCACCGCGATCACGCCGATCGCCCTGCGCGACAGTCGCAGCGCGCAAGCACGTCTGGAGGAATTGCTGCCGCCCGGCGGTGAACTGGTGCGCATCTTCGGACCTGCCAACCGTTTGGAGCGCCGGCTCACCGGTAGCCCCCACGTGGAAACCGGCGCGGAATATTTGAACTACTTCTACGTCGGCGGTGTCACCGGCGAACTCGACGAGTTGGCCGCGCGGTTGCGTGCCGCAGACGAAGTCGCGGCAGCGTATGTGAAGCCGCCCGCCGAACCGCCGATCGCGCCGCAGGGCGTGCGGGCGATCACGGGCCGCACCGCTGCCGAGGCGCCGCCGGTGACGCCGGATTTCGCCGTGCGGCAAGGGTATCTGGACGCCGCGCCGCAGGGCATCGACGCGCGGTGGGCCTGGACGGTTCCCGGCGGCCGGGGGACCGGCGTGCGAGTGGTGGACGTCGAGGGCGCGTGGCGGTTCACCCACGAGGATTTGCGGGTCAACCAGGGCGGTGTGATCGGCGGCAGCCCCTCACCGGAGCAAGGTTGGCGCGACCACGGCACCGCGGTCGCCGGTGTGATCAGCGGTGACGTGAATGCCTACGGCATCACCGGCATCGTGCCCGAGGCGTACATCCGCGCGGTGTCGATCTTCGGATCCGGATCGGCGGCCGCGATCCGCTCGGCCGCGGACACGCTGAACCCGGGCGATGTGCTGCTGCTCGAACTGCACCGGCCCGGCCCGCGTTTCACCTATGCCAACCGGCCGGACCAGCGCGGATACATCCCGATCGAGTGGTGGCCCGACGACTTCGCGGCGATCCGGTACGCGATCGGCAAAGGCGTCGTCGTGGTGGAGGCGGGCGGGAACGGCGGGGAGGATCTCGACGCCGCGATCTATGACACCCGTCCCGCGGAATTCCCGAGTACATGGCGCAATCCGCTCCGCGGCGGCGAGGCCGACTCCGGGGCGATCATCGTCGGAGCCGGTGCACCCCCGCCCGGCTTCCACGGCCGCGAATACGGCCCCGCGCGCTCCCGCTTGTCGTTCTCCAATTATGGCCAACGGGTCGACGTGCAAGGTTGGGGTCTGGAAGTCACCACCACCGGGTACGGCGACCTGCAAGGCGGTCCCGACGAGGACCTCTGGTACACCGACGTGTTCAGCGGAACGTCGAGCGCGTCCCCGATCGTGGCCGGCGCCGTCACGAGCTTCCAGGGGATGAGCGCGGCCGCGGCCGGGCGGAAGACGCCCGCGGAGGTGCGCGCTCGGCTGCGGGACACCGGCTCGCCGCAAACCGATGCGCCGGAACGGCCCGTGTCCCAGCGCATCGGCAACCTGCCGGACCTCAAATCGATGATCCTGCCACGGTGAGCCGTCGAGGTGACCGTCGCACGAGGACGCTCGGGCCACCCGTCCTCCCCCGGTAGGGTCTCGATTCCATTCAGTGAAATCGACTGGGTGCATTGTTGAGCGAAGTGGAATCACCGCGAATCGGCGGGTAGCGACCGCCACTTACCGCAGCCGGCCGCACATCGAATGTCGCCGCGTGCTGGTTCACCTTCGATGGCGATCGACCGCGTCGGTAGCCGCTCTCACCCCTCGACGCCGGAGTAGGGAACGGGGGTGGCTGCGACGTTTACCCGGATCGTCCGATCGCGGCTTCCGAGCTCGACTGGTTGTGCACGGTGATCAACGCACTCGGGCGGCCAGCAACAATTCGAGCAGCAGCTGGGCGAATTCCTCGGGCGCGTCGGTGAATCCGCTGTGTCCGCCGGGAAACTCGGTCAGCGGGATGTTCAGTTGCTCGGCGAGGGTCTGCGCGGGACGATATGGGAGTTTGCCCCTGCTCTCCCGGCCCGCGCCCAACACGAGGCGATCGGTGAGCGGTTCCAAAGCTGCCACGTCCGGGATGTGGGAAGTGATCGTGCGCAATTCGTGCCTCATGTTGCGTGGCGCGTTGGCGTACAGACGTTCGATCATCTCCGCCGCGCGGGGGGAGAGTCGGGCGGGATCGGGCATTTCGACACCTCCGCCGATCCCCTCGAGAAAGCGCGCGCCCGCGGCGGCCAGGCCCTCGGCACGGAACAACTCGTACACTTCGTCGACGAACGCCTTGTGCTCGGCGGCGTCGGGCAGCACGCCGAAAGACGGCGGCTCGTGCGCGATCACCAGCCGCAACCGCCCGGGATGCCGGGCGAGCAGGTCCAGCGCGACCACCGCGCCGCCGCTGCCGCCGAAGACGAAGGCGTTCTCGCCCGCGGGGGTGAGGTGCTCCAGGAGCAGGTGGGCGTCCTCGCTCTGCACCTCGACCTCGATGTCGGCCGGTGGGCCAGGGTCGAGCACACTGCGCGAGTAGCCGCGCGGGTCGATGGTGACCACGGTGAAGTGCCGGGTGAGGGGTTCGAGGATGGGATCGAAGACCGCCGCGTCGCCTCCGCTACCCGGTAGCAACAGCAGCACCGGTCCGGCACCGCTCACCTCGTAGTACAGCGTCGCTCCCGGGACCCGCAGCGTGCCGGATCTCATGGTGTCTCCTTGTCGTCGGTCGGCCACTGCTCGAGGGTGACGTGCAGGGCGTCGATGATGCGTTCCCAGGAGTCGGCGGTGCCGCGGGTGTGCCCGAAACCGCCGGTCGACTCCAGAACGCTGTATCCGTGAAAGGTGCTGCGCAGCAACCGGACCGCGTCGGTGCAGTCCGGTTCGGCCAAACCGTAGGCGCGCAGCATGCCGTAGGTCAGTTCGATGGCGTGCAGCGCGCCGGTCGCCGTGTGCGCCGTTTCGGGGTCGAATGGGAGCTGGGTCGCGGCATAGCGGCCGGGGAAGCGCAGCGCGTAGTCCCGCCAGGCGTGGGCGTACGCGGCGAGCGCATCGCGTCCGGCGCGACCGGCCACCGCCGCGGCGATCAGCTCGGTCTTCTCCGTGGCCGACAGGGCGGCTACTCGCGCGCGGAGATCTCGGAGATTTCTGACGTGGGAATACAGGCTCGCGTCCTGAACGCCGAACTTCTTGGCCACCGCCGACATCGTGACGTTGTCCAACCCGATCTCATCGGCGAGATCGGCCGCGGCACGCGTGATCCGCTCCGCGGTCAACCCTGCTCTAGCCATCACGCACACCTCCTAAACCTAGTATTCCTAGTTTATAACCTAGGAATACTAGGTTCCGCAATCCGGGCAGTACCTGGCCACGCATCGCCCACAACCTGGCTGCACGAATGCTGCACGCGCTGAGACCGGGTGCGCGCGAAACCGGTCCGCCGCCTGTATTCGCCGCGCCGATGTCCGCTCGGTGGGCGCGCTGGCCGCCGCTGCTCGGCATCGCGAGAAGACGACGGGCCCGTGGTCGCGAGTCCGGGCGGTTCTCGGGCAGGCCGTCACGGTGACCACACCCGCCCGCGACCGCTGGGGATTCGGCCCGTCGCGCCGAAGCCGACCGCCTTGTCGGCGCGGCGCCGGCGATCAGGCGGGCCACCGGGCGAATCGGGTGAGTGCTGCTCGGTTCGATCGGCGGTCGGTCTCAGTGTTGGACCGATGAGGACGTCGTCGTCTCGACGTCGGCGGCGGATGAATCTTCGCCGCGCGAAACGATCCTGGTTCAGGAACTCGGCTGAGCCGGTGTTCGAACGGCTATTTCGCCGCTCAATGCGTAGTCGCCGGACAGTCGCAGACCGTCTCCGCTCCAGAATCGGCCCGGGTCGTACCAGTCGGGGCTGCGGTGCGAGGGCAGCAGTCCCATCGCTTGGTATGTGGCGGCGACGATTTCGGCGCAATAGGCGTTCTCCAGTTCCCGGGCGGCCGATCGGCTCGGCGTGTGGCGGGGGAGGCGGGCACGGCCGCGTAGCCAGCGCCCCGCCATCCCCGCGGTGGTGGGGAACGGGGTGCCGTCGAGCCGGGCGATGGCGCGCAGCGCGCTGTCCTCCATCTCACGGCCGGCCGGAGGGTCCAACTGGCGCAACCATGCCTGCTGGCCATAGCGGTGCGCCCACACCAGCACGGCGTCGCGCAGGTTGTGCAGCTGCGCGCCACGGTGCGCGGTGCCCGACCACATGTCGGGCAGGGATCGTCCCAGTTCCGCGTGCCAGATCAGCGCGGGCAGATCGTCGATCACGACGGACATCCCGACATGGTTCACCGGACTGTTCGTCGTCATTCGGATCACCCGGTCGGCCGTGGAATGCCCACGGAAAATCCAGATGTCGCCCGTTCTGGTGACCTCGACCGCTCGGTCGAGACTGATGCCCGTCCCCGTCATGGTCGTAGCCTATGCGGTATGAGGTGGTGGAAGGCAGTGGGATTGGCGGGTATGGCCGGTGTGGTTGCCACCGGTGTCGTGGTGGTGCGCGCCGAGCGCCGCCGCCGTGCCTATACCCCGGACCAGGTTCGCGAACAACTGCACGCGCGATTCGCCCAGGCGATATCGGCTCCGGCAACTGTGGGACCCGCTGCTGCGGAACCGCGGGGCGTCATCGGTATCGGTGGGCGTCTCCGACAATTGTTCCGGCGCGGGTCGCAGAAGGACGGCTGAGCGGAGCCATCGGGCCGAGGCCGAGATCGGCCAGCGCGGCCGCGCCGCGGGTGGCATGGTCGCCGCCGGCGAGTACCTCGGTCCGCGCCGACTGGTAGCGGCAACCGGCGGCGTCGAACGCGGCTGTCGTCGCGAGCAGCCGCTGCCGGTCACCGGTGTGCAATGCTTCGGCTCGCTCCACGATGGCGCCGGCGACGGGATTTCCGGAGACGATGGTCCTGGCCTCGGCCAAGCGTTCGCCGGCGTCGGAGACACCGGCGAGCACGGCGGCCTCGGCGCGCAGCGCCACATACCAGTGCAGCCAGATCCACGTGACCCATCGCCACACCTCGCGTGGCTCGGCCGCCGTCCGTTCCAGCGCCTCGCTTGTCTGCCCATGGTGGAGCATGATGAGTGCGTCGAAGACAGCACCGTAGCCGTGGGTGTGCGCTGGTGGCGTGCCGAGCCGGCGCACGGCATCGTCCCATTCGCTGCGGGCGTCGTGATCTCCGCGAAGGCTGTGGATCATCGCCACGCCGGCTACCGCCGGACCGAGTGCCGACTTCGCGGGGTTACCGGCTCGCTGCCACGCCTCCAGGAACCGGACGCTGTGGGTGAGGACCTGATCGACGTTGCCCGCCAGCGCGTCGGTCACCAGCAGCCAGCTCGTCGCACGATGTCCGACCTCGGCGAGTAGCGGATGATCCGCGAGCTGCTGTGCCCAACGGCGGGCGCCCAGCAGGTCTCCCGCGCCGAGTTCGGCCTCGGCCGCCTCGCCGAGC